>CALHBQ010000017.1 GCA_937930815.1 uncultured Saprospiraceae bacterium
AATAAGAAAGCATTCTACTCAATATAAAGGATATGAAAAATACCATCATCAGCGTCTTTTCACTCATTGTTTTGACCATACAATTAGATGCTCAAGACCCATTGTTACAGAATGTTTATAATCGATCTAGCATATCCCTGGATGGCAAATGGAAGTACATCATAGACCCGTACGAAAACGGCTATTACAACTATAGATACGAGCCCTTTGATCAGCAAGAATCTCCATGGGCCAGTGCATTTTTCTTAAACTCCAAACCAAAGAATCCATCCGATCTAATCGAATACGACTTTGACACATCCGACGATATAAATGTACCCGGTGACTGGAATACTCAAAAAGAAAGTCTGTTGTATTATGAAGGAACGGTATGGTATAAAAAGAGTTTTGACTATTGTCAAATGAATAATACGACGCGTAAATTCATTTATTTTGAAGCGGCAAATTACAAAGCAGAAGTGTACTTAAACGGACGTAAGCTAGGTACACACGTTGGTGGATTTACCCCTTTTAATTTTGATGTAACAGATCTCATAAAGGAAAAGGATAATTTCCTAGTGGTCAAAGTCGATAATAAACGACTTAAAGAAGGCATCCCTACCCTCAATACCGATTGGTGGAATTATGGCGGTCTGACCAGAGATGTCAAAATCATCGAAACACCACTCAGTTTTATTGAAGATTATTTCATTCAACTCAATCCCGAAAATGATAAAAAAATAAAAGGTTATGTGCAATTGAGCGGCAAATATATCGGCCAACAAAAAGTCCAAATCAACATCCCCAAATTAGGCATCAAAAAAGAACTCCTATCCAACCATAAAGGAAAAGTAGAATTTGAAATCAAAGCGAACAAAATTAAATATTGGTCGCTCGAAAATCCTTTTTTATATGACGTAACCATTGAAACAACCGAAGATAAAATCACCGACCAAATCGGTTTTAGAACCATCAAAACAAAAGGCACAGAGATATTGCTGAATGGCAAATCGATTTATTTAAAAGGCATTTCGATTCATGAAGAAAATCCGATACGAGGTGGTCGCGGACATTCGGAAGCAGATGCAAAACAACTCCTTGATTGGGCAAAAGAACTCGGTTGCAATTATGTCCGCTTGGCACATTATCCGCACAATGAACACATGGTGCGTTTGGCAGATAAAATGGGGATTTTGGTTTGGGAGGAAAACCCAGTTTATTGGACCATTGATTGGACCAATCCGAACACATACGAAAACGCCCAAAATCAACTTTCGGAACTCATCACACGTGATAAAAACAGAGCGTCTGTCATCATTTGGTCAATGGCAAATGAGACGCCCAACTCCCCTGCCAGAAATGAATTCCTCAATAAACTCGCTCGTTTCGCAAAAGCGAATGACCCTACCCGATTGATAAGTGCCGCACTCGAACAAAAGGACTATCAAGGCAATCCAAATGTGAGAACGATTGATGACCCATTTGCGGAAGTGGTTGATGTGTTGAGTTTTAATCAATACATCGGCTGGTACGATGGTTTACCCGAAAAATGTGAAAGCATTACTTGGAAAATTGAACAAAACAAACCCGTTTTGATTTCTGAATTTGGAGCAGGTGCCAAACAAGGTTTGCATGGCAGCAAATCCGCTCGCTGGACGGAAGAATATCAAGCCCACCTTTATGAACAAACCGTTCAAATGCTCAATAAGATTGAAGCCGTTCGAGGCATGTCGCCGTGGATTTTAGTGGACTTTCGCTCACCACGTCGAGTGCTTCCTGAGATTCAAGATGGTTGGAATCGGAAGGGATTGATTTCTGATGAGGGCGTGAAGAAGAAGGCGTTTTTTGTTTTGAGGGGTTTTTATGAGGGGAAGTGAATGATGCGATTAATTACTTTTAGAAAGCCAATAATTCTGGATTATCGGTTATTTTATTGAATAGCGATTTAGATATAATTTTGTACTTTTACTGTTGGAAAGATTTATATGTTCTATTCCTCTTAATGGTTTCAATCAAAAAAATATGAGTTTAAAAAACAAAATCGAAAACAACATAATACTTACGATTATTGGGTTTAGTATAACAGCTTTCATAGCTGGTATAACAGCTCATGATTATCTTATGAATTATTCAAACAGGTATATATCCGAGGAGGTTGTTGATAAGAAATTCGTAAGAAAGGAAAAATTCGTAGAATTAGAAGATAAATTCAAGACACTTCAATCAAAATGCGAAAGATTAGATACGTTACAATTCGTCAATAAAAAAGAATACTTAGCACTTCATATTGAATTGATGAATCTTAAAAACAAAACATCAGACAGGCCTCAAAACATCCAAAATAAAGAATTAGTGAAAGCAAATTTGATTAGATGGACCGAAAGTTTAAATAGCAAAAATTACTCTGAGCTTCTAAACCTTTATGCTACAGAAGTAGATTATTATCAAACTCTAATAACAAGAAATCAATGCGTCGAAAATAAAATGAGACGCTTAGATAATACAAATTATAGACAAAAAATAATGAAAGATATCATTATCAAAGAGAATGATAACGGTACACATACGGTTGACTTTACCAAAGAAGTAAAAGTAAATGGAAAAACCAATAGTTACAAAGCACAATTACATTGGAAAAATGGAATGATAACAAAAGAAATGTAAAACATGAATCAAGTAAAAGTAAATTTTTTCCAAATATTTGGAGGTATTATGATTGCAGCATTAGTATCTGGTGTAACTTCTTACTTTACGATTTCTTATAGGTTAAACTATGACAACGATTTAAATATGAAAAAGCAAATATTCTTTGACATAAGTTCCGAATCAGGTAATCGACTACAGGTTTTGAATGAATTAAAGGACTACTCTTCAAGTCAAGAATATCCAAATAATGTTCCTAAATTGATAATAAAAGCGAAATCACTAAAAGTTGATTGGGAAAGAAAAATACATACATTTAGTGCCCTAATTGTTAAGTATTACTCTAAAGAGTTATACAGAGAGTTTCACAAAAAAATAAATGACAAATTTTTTCAAATTCACATAGAACTAATCAAAAACGGACACCCTCTTTCTAAAGAAGAATCAAAAAGAATTGACAAAAAAACTGAGTACATTGAGAGATAATATTATTATATTTAACGGCAAACTAATTGAAGATTTATAAAAAGAACCTGCTGGGTCCAGTCTCCAGACTGGACTCACCTATCCGCGCGTCTCCAGACGCAAACTTTTAGTACTTTGCCGAAGATCTGAATTCCATGCTTCCGTCTGGAGACGGGCAAATAAATGGTTTCAGTCTGGAGACGTGAAACCAGCGGAGACATGAAACCAGCAAGTAAAACCCAACCCTATCCCCCATTCTACTGTCTTACTCAAAAAATAGAATTATGAAATATCTTCCATATTTGCTACTGCTTTTACTCTTTGCCTGCAAAAAAGAAAATGTATCACCAACCGATCCAGAAACCCCAATCAATCAAACAGGTGACGTAGATTGTACTGAAGAAGATTGTGGATACTTAAACGCATATAGTCTTGGAGTTAAGAGAGAAGATGGTGCATTAAATTTTGGGTTCGGAAATAACCCATTCATTTTCACCCCTCGGAAAATTTGCAATCCAGATGCTACGGATTTTTACCAATCAGAAGACAATGTAGAGTTTAGAAAAATCGAAAGAATTCCACCAGACATTCGCAGTTATAGAATAGAAAACTTGGACAATGAAAAAATGTACTATTTTAAAATAGTTAGCCTTCATTGTGAATTGGATTCCATTATTTCCAAAACCATCGCTATCAAACCTGGAGAAAGTAGTTTGCCAGATTTCAGTGGTAAAACACTGCCAGCAGGTGCAGAAAGATTTCAAATATCCAACGATAATCAGTCTGTCATTTATAGAACCACAGGCGATTATTGGTACATCACTAACTGGAATAACCCTATTGCAGGTCAACAAATTTTTGGTAGAAGTTTTGATGCTCGATGGCTCAATGACAATACCAAAATTGCCTATGTTGAGTTAATCAAAGAAGACAACACATTAAGATCGCATAAACTGAATATTTACGATAGCGCAACTCAACTAACAGAAAATCTACATACGATCCTCAATCCAGAGGAATATTGGATTCATAATATCAAACCATCATCTGACGGAAAATCTATTTTCTTTGCTTCCAATAAAGACAATGGTTTCTCAACTTCTAAAGAGCAAAAAGTCTATGATAATCTTTGGAGTATTGACCTTGACACAAAGGCGTTAACGCAGCTTTCAGATTTTTTACCAATCGATTTTGATGTACGTGATTTTAAAGAAGATCCTTTGAGTCCCAACAACTTTTATCTGCTCGGAGGGCCATATGTTGACTTCTCTTCAGAGCGGAGATTTGACCTTTATTATTATAATCCGACCGACCGATCATTGACGCCAATCTTGGAAGATGAGTTTCAAGAATCCTTTATTGAAGTCAGTCCATCGGGAGATAAGATTCTGTTTTCAAGCAATAGAACGGGAGATGATGAATTGTGGGTTTATAATCTTACGACAGAGAATTTGACTCAAATTACCGATAAGCATCTCTATGGTACCAATTCATCTTGGCGCAACACCATCTGGAAAGACAACAACACTTTGCTCACTTATATTTTTTATAATGAAGAGTGGAAATTTGGAGAATTTGAGGTGGAGTAATTTCTATCTGAATTTTTCTGTTCATCGTAAATTACGCAAATCTGGAGATTTGACGTGGGTCGTGACAGGTCAGAGACCTGCACGAGCAATCACTTTTTTATAAAAAAAGTGATTGCTGGCGAGGTTCTCTGAACCGACGCCATTTATATCAAATCTCCAGATTTGAGTCAAAAGAAATTACCCTGCTGGGTTCAGTCTGCAGCCTGAACTCACTTTTCAGTTCACCTCCAGACCCAAAAATTTTAGTAAATTGCCTAAGATTTTAATTCTACACCTCCATCGGAGAAAGACAACCAGTTGGTTTTAGAAATAAAACCAGCAAGTAAAACATACTATCAAACATGGATTACCCTAATTTAAAAAGAGAAACAAGATACGGCCTCCCGGCTGCCGACCAAATCCTTTACAATAGACATTATGTAGTCGGTTATTCATACTACTTTAGGCAAGCAAAGTGGGCTTTGGAAATTGTTAACCCTCCCAATTCAGAAATAGAAAGAAAGGATAAGTTTCGTTCGGACTATAGAATTCCAGAAGGATTTAGAGCAGATAAAGAAGTCTATGAGGGTTCTGGTTTTAATAGAGGTCATCTTGTTGCGAGTGCCAACCAAATCGAAAACGATGTTCAAAATAGTGAGACCTTTTTACTCTCCAACATGTGTCCTCAGGTACCAAAATTTAATGGTGGAATTTGGAAAAAACTGGAAGAAGAAGTTAGAAGTCTTGACAGTAAAAAAAACATATTCGAAACCTATGTGATTTCTGGACCGCTATTTTATTTTGATCAGCCAGTTGAAATGATGGGTGATGATGATGATAAAATTGATGTCACTTTACCGATTCCACATGCTTTTTTCAAATCCATTTTGGTAGAAAAAAACACTGGAACCATCAATATGTATTCGTTTATTATCCCGAATGAAGAATCAGATTTAGAACTTGAAGATTTTTTAGTCGCAACAACTAAGGTTGAAAAAATTTCAGGTCTCCTTCTTTGGGAAACGCTTTTGGGTACAAAGATGATAAAGGAAAAAAATAAGGTTAGAAAGATGTGGAGGTGATGTAGAAATATATTAATTTACAAATCCGTTTATAGCGATTCATAAACAAAAATAAAGATGAGAATAAAGACATGTATTTTGACGCTTGTTTTAGCGATAGGCTTCAGCTTTTCAAATTGCGATCCTTTTGATGACGATTGTAATTGTCCCCCAGTTTTAGATTACTTTGACATTCAAGGATTGGAGTTGAAAAGTTATAAACAAAGTGGAGAATGTTGTAAAGATGAAATTTCCGAAAATGAGGAAATAAATTTTTCAGATTATCACAGTTTGTTCCTCTTTTACGAGGTAGATTATATAAGCCAAAATCATAACCATTGGAATTTTTCATTAATGAATTCGGCGCTTGCCTGTTCTTGCATTGGTGATGGAGCACAAGGTTCAAAGAACGAAAAGCTCAATTCATTTACGATTATAACCTTGAATGATTTCGATTCAGATCACTTAGCAAATGCTCCGATTAATGATTTTTTTTCGGTTAAAGTAGTTAATGATTTCGTTGATTTAAATGAACACCTTTCGCAAGACACCTCCCTAATTTTAAATCAATTTCTCGAATTAAAACTAAAAAAAGCGCCTGAGTTGGATAATGAATTTAAAGTCAAAGTCATCGTAAATTTGTCCACCAATGAAACATATGAATCAGAAAGTGCACCTATAAGAATAATCAATTAGCCGTATTTAAATAAAGACATTCGCCACCAAATCGGCAACTGTTGGGTGGTCACTCCCCCCTTTTGGCTCGATAGTTACGTTTAGACTTTCTGCGTTGGCGAGGTATTTAAAATCTACGAAAAGGTCATCTGTAGAGTTGATGATTCCGAGATTTAGCATTTTGCCATCTACATCAGCCCATAGCTGAAAACATTGATTGTCAGGTAGTTGTGGCATTTCATTGATACGAAGCATGGATTTTTTGGCGAAGTCATTCCAATAAGCAATGACTTGGAAATCGGTTGCTTTTTCGTTTCCTTTCAACAAAAACTTATCAGTTTCGGAGTGGTTGATGAATTCCAATTGCTTTTGAAGATTAGCGTAATTAAGATTACGTGATTCACATTCCTCTTTGTAGGTTGCGAAATCTTTCTCAAGCGTTGCAATCTCCTGCTCCTTTCCTTGATTGTTATTCCATTGAAAAAATGAAAACGCTCCAAACAACAATGCCAAACCCGCTGCTACCGGCAACCAATTAAAACTGGAAACTTTCGGAGGATTCGAAGAAATATATGCTGGAGGAGTATCATCAACTTGATTCATAATAGAATCTTTGACACCTGCTGGAACTGGTTTTGCTGATGCCCTCAACAGGTTATCCATTCCATCTTGAATTTCCTGATATACCTTTTTAACTTCGGGATACCTTTGAATATAGGATTCCACCTCCGCAGATTCTGACGGTTCAAGCAACCCGAGCACATATTGCTCAAGTAACCCTGTATTCAAAAATTCTCGAATTTCTTCTTTCATACTAAAATCTATAAAAATATATTGGCAAACTCCGCTGAGAAAGCAGTCAGAACCAATGGGTCTTTAAATATTTTTCTCAATTCACGTAAGCCAATTTTAAGTCTCGTTTTTACAGTTCCTAATGGCAAATCCAAATGGTCCGATGCTTCCTGTTGAGTCATGCCACCATAAAACAATGCTCCTATAACTTGTCGATATTTTTCGTCTATTTGATGGAGTATCTCAGGTAAATCTACCGTATCTGGGTTGATACCAGCAATACCTATATTATATACGTTTGAATCTTTTATTTGGATTTCTTTCTCTCCTCGATTTTTTACTTGCCGTAATTTATCAAGTGCTGTATTCCTCGTCACCTGATACATCCAAGTAAAAACCTTTGCTTTTTGTGGGTCATATTTGGAGGCGTTTTTCCAAATTTTAATAAAGCTATCTTGAATCACATCCTTCGCCACATCTTCATCTTTTACCATTCGAATCACCATACCATAAAGCGCAGCACTGTAACGATCGTACAATTGTTCGAACGCTACCTTATCTCCTTTCCGGAGTCTATCGCCAATGTCTTTTGCTAAGTTTTTCAAATAATAAATCCTGATTTTAAAGTAGGTAGTATTGGTAACATCATTTTTCAGATTCAGTTCATAAAAATAAATTTCACTAATAATTTACTGATTATCAACGAATTACGAAATTATTTCTAAAAATATTCTAAACTAAAAATCCAAAATCAAATCTGAATCCGTACTACCTTCGACAGAAAGCGCCCGACTGCTTTCGTTTTTTTAGAGGAAGTGTAAAGAAACTCCTTGTCATTTTTAACGGACTCTTTTCCTATTGTCTGCGTTAAAAATACTCGCCATAGCTTAGGCTATGTCTGCGTTTTTTGCCTTGACAAAAGAAAAAATTGTCTCGCCAAAATTTGACAATCCGTTTCTTCACTCTTCCTAAATTGTAAAAATTTAAAAAATGAATTTCAAAACCTTTTTCTTAGCTATCTTAATGATGGCATTTGCTGCACCTTCTTTTGCTCAATGTAGCAGTTCAAAAAAAAATTCCCATGCTAAAAAAGCATCTTACAAACACCAAAAAGATATTGTGGATGTAGCCGCCAGTAATGATGATTTTGCGACCTTGGTTGTAGCGATAAAAACTGCAGGGTTGGTGGAAACCTTAAAGAGTGATGGTCCATTTACTGTTTTTGCACCAACCAACTCTGCGTTTGCAAAATTACCAACAGGGACTGTTGCGACTTTACTAAAACCAGAGAGTAAAAATACATTGACCAAAATTTTAACCTACCACGTCGTTGCTGGAAAGTTTACTGCAAAGGATATAATTGCAGCTATCAACAGTTCTGGTGGTTCTTTCACAGTCAAAACGGTAAGTGGTGATAAATTGACCGCTCGATTGGCAAATGGAACCGTAATTTTGGAAGATGAAAAAGGAGGCATAAGCGCAGTCACCAAAACAGACCTTGATACCACAAACGGGGTAATTCACGTGATTGATTCGGTTGTCTTACCAAATTAAAAAGTGAATGCTTGATTCTTTCAAATAAAAGGCTTAACCTTACAGAGGAGATATTCAATTGAGTATCTCCTTTTTTGGCTCAAATTTTTCTATCAAATAATTTTTACCAATGTTACCATATTTGAAATGTCAGATAGATTACATTAAATAATGCGGAACGTTTCATTTTTCGTATCATTAGTCCGACTTTCGGAGCCGAGAAGAATACATGGTTCATAATTAAAGGTATCTAACTGAATTTTTAAAAAGTAGATCCTTAAAAAAGAGTATTAAAATGTCAAAAACTGTAAGATACAGCGATAAAGAGTTAGCTGAATTCAAAGAAATAATTTTGAAGAAAATTTCTGATGTAGAGGAAGACCTACAATATCTTCAAGATCAATTGATTGATATTAATGAAAGCTCACTTGATTCAAGAAGAGCAGATTGGGTAGATGATAGCAGCATGAATGCTGATAAAGACAGACTTTCAAATATGTTTAATCGTCAAAGACAATTTCACGAGCATTTGAAATCTGCACTTTTAAGAATTGGGAACAAATCTTACGGAGTCTGTTCCGTAACTGGAAAGTTGATTGATAAAAGACGACTCAAGGCAGTTCCTCATACCACTAAATCTGTGGAAGCGAAGAATATGTCATAGAAAATTATTAATTCTTTCTATGCATTTCATCAAAAAAGCCTCTGTTGAAAAACAGAGGCTTTTTTGATGAAATGCAGTTTTACTTGCAGTTAAAACCCAGTATTTATGCTCTTGAATATTAGTTTCTTTTTTTTTCGTATTAACATTATAATTTATTTGTTAATCTCATATTTCGCACTAAATTCGCCTCGCAATTTATAATTTCGGAATTTTAGATTCCATGACACTAACAAACACTACTTACATGAGCCTCTTCACCTTTTTACGCCCTGCTGTTAAATCTAAGGTAAAAAAATCGAAATCAAACGCTTCTATTCCTGCTTACGAGGATGTATTAATAGAAGTTGAAAAACGCTTAAAGGAAAAAGAAAAGCGCCAATCTTAAGATTTCAGCCTTAAAATTCTGTTTTAAATATAGTTCCGTCATCATAGATTTCCAGTTTAGTATCTGGGAAGTCCTGCTTCGTCAATTCTCTAACTTTTATGATGGCTTTATTATCGTAGTCCACCTTTGGGCCATGCGTTTTTTGTTGATAAATAGCGGTCAATTTCCCATGTACAAATTGCCCTCTATCATCCACATGTACTTTCAAAATAGGCGCAATTCCAGCCGCTCCTCTCAAATTGAATCGACCATAAGTACAAAAATTTCCTAAACTATAAGCAATGATTCGGTTGTTGTACAACTCGATTGCTCGCGTCACATGCGGGCCGTGACCGAAAATAATATCAGCTCCTGCATCAACGGCAGTATGTGCGAAGGCATGAACATTTCCTCTATTTTCCCCGTAATACTTTTCAGTTTTCTTGGTAACATGTTGGTTTTTGGCTCCTTCTGCTCCACCGTGGAAAGAAACGATTACAATATCTGACTGTGAAGCAACCTGCTCTACAATCCTTCGAACGTAAGAGAGTTGGCGAATATCACAAGTTCCACTATTAGGTGCAAAAGCACAAAAGCCCCACTTCTTACCTGCTCGTTCAAAAAAGGCAACCTCGTCTGTTCCAGCCAAACCTGCGAATGCAATTCCTGAGTTTCGCAAAACTTCTTTAGTTTTACGACGGCCTGCTGCTCCAAAATCTCCTGTATGATTATTGGCAATACTCAGCACATCAAAACCTGCATTTACAAAGTGTTGCATGTAAGATTCCGGTGAACGAAACGCATAACATAAACTTGGATTACTACATCGTTTGACGGTTCCTCCGCTATCTAAAATCGTTCCTTCTAAGTTTCCGAAAGTAACATCTGCATCCTGCAAAATGTGGGTTACGTCTGCCAAGAGGTCTGCCCCTCCGTTAGGTGGCAAATGACTTTTGGATGGATAGTTTGTCCCAAGCATCATGTCCCCTACTCCGATGACGGTGTACAATTGTGGTGCAGGTGGCTGTGTGGATTGAACAACCGTTTCTTTCGCAGATGGCTCCGTTGGAGTGGTCTGCGCTTGACAAGCCGCTATCGAAAAAAGGATTAAAATAAAGGAAGGTAATAGAATGGAAAGTTTGCTCATTGCTGTTTGCTAATTTTGATTCTCAAAAATAAGGAAAATCAGCAATCGGCTTGTATTAACTTTTAGGAATAATATTTTTTTAACCTAAAAGGATGATTTTTAGACTTTTGGTCTATTCAAACATTTAAAAGTCTAAATTCAACCTAGTCATTCTCAATCGTACCGTCTGGCATTATTTCTAAACTAAAAAGAGTATTGCCTTCAGGATCAAATACACCTGTCGCTGCATCGGACTGTCCAGAAGCTACCGAGATGCCCCACTCTTTGTCAATGGTTGCAACTGAAGTGGTAACCTTTTCACCATCGCTGAACATACCTGCAATTACACGGCTATCAATCTGTACTCCTTTTTTATCGAAAGTCGCCAAAATGTATCGGTAGTCCATCAGACCTGCGCGCCAGTAAACGACCGCTTGGAAGTCTTTCAAATTAGCGACACGGAAACATGCGATGTGTTCCGTAAACTCATCTGAAGGTACTTTTTCGTTCGCAATAATAAATGCCTGAATCAGATCTCCAGGTAACGGATCGTTTCTGCGACTAAACTCCATATGGGTATTTTCGCCCAATGAGATTGGTAATTCTATTTCTGGAAAAATATTTAGGAAGGCGGTAAATGGACTGATTTGTTTACTCAAAATTTGTTGTGTTTCTTTTTTTAATAGTATGTCCAGGTTGGACAGTTTTAAGGACTTACGCCTTCTTAAACACGTAAGTTAGGGAACTGGTTTTATCAATATCAAAAATACTTTTGAGCCAACTGATACCACCAATCAAAAATCCTTTAATAAAAAACAGGCTGTTGTTCTTGTACTTTTCGCTGAGAAGCGAACAATAAAATGCATCGAAAGGCAATCGCTTTTTCTCAATTAACTGGAACCCATTTTTTTCACCCAAACGCTTCATCGTCGAAGGTGTGAAATGCCAAAGGTGACGCGGCACATCGTAAGCTGCCCAATATTTACCGTAGTGTTTGGCGTCGTATGAATCGCAATTTGGAACTGCGATGACCAACACGCCATCTTCATCCAACAATTTGCGATAAGCTTGAAAATATTCATCTGGATGATGAACATGTTCCATTACATGCCACATCGTGATTGCTCCAAATTTTTGATTGATGCCATCGACCAATAGTTTTTTGGGTTCTAAAATTTCTAAGCCAAACTTCTTTTTTCCAAAATCACGAGCATCTTCATCTACCTCTACCCCAAGTACTTTGAAGTTATTCTTTTTCATAAAACTCAAAAAATAACCTGTGCCTGAACCGACATCTAAAATGCTTTTTTCTTTTACCAAACGAGTAAGTAGACTCGCTTTGCTTTTCAACATGTATTCCCTAACCATATGATAAAGGCTATTGATCAATCCTTCTTTGGTATCGGAATGCGAGATGTAATCTTCACTCTGGTAGTATGGCCCAATAGAATTTTGGTCTGGAATATTTTGAGTAAAAACGAAGGAACAATTACCACATTTAGCCAATTCAAAATCTTCTTTTGAAATGGAATAATCATTTAGCTGAAGCTCTGATTTTAAATCATCCGAACCACAAACGATACAATTTTTGTAGGTAATTTTTTTACTCATCAAGATGGGTTAGAAGTTGAAAGTTATAGGTTGAAAGTTATCACGGAGCAATCAACTTACAACCTTCAACTTATTTCTTAATTCAACGGCTGACTCGTCTGGAATGGCCCAAACATCTCAGTAAATTTAGCCATCAACTCTGCGTCTTTCATTTCTTGAGCAGAGCGCATCAACATGGTCATTGTTCTTTCCATGAAGAATTTATCACGGCCAAATCCGTCTTGACCTTCTGTATGAGATGGGTCAATCGACTGATAAAAATTAAGGTGTTCTAATACCTCATCAGCCAAATCACTGAAAATAGGTTTTGCCTTATCAAGAGCACCTGCTTTCACATAAACATCGGCCATCCCATAAGTATTATAATCGTACGGGAAGTTCATTTGAGGGAAACCTTCAAAATATTTATCAATCAAATCAATTGCTTTTTGTTTGTCTCCTTTTGCAAGGAAAGACTCTGCAGCACGCATAATTGTCACACGATGACTCTGTACACTTGGGCCATAACTATGATTAACCACTTTTTCTGCTTTATCAAAATTACCCCACTTCCATTTGTTTACAATGTTGTCATAAATCTGTTCGTGGGCCACTCGACCATTACCCATTGTGCTGTATTGATTTCTTGGAGCAGAAGTAGATTTGACAGGAATGATACGCAATGCCAATCCTTCCAATTGCATATAATCTTCAAGTCCAAACATATTGTCTGGGCGACAAGTTACCGCAAAGTAAACCGGACGTTCATGGATGTTATTTGCAATAATATCCAAAACAGCAATATCATCTTTCAACAGATATCTAAACTTGCTCGGGTCTTTCGCCAATCGAATTGGAATTCTATCCACTATCGCAGTGTCAGCAGCTGAGACTACGTTATTGGCTCTAATTCTGTTTTTATCAACAGGAATGAAAACCTTACGGGAAGGAAGATAACTATCTGTTTTTCTACCATTCTGCAACATCTGCGGATTATCATCACCGATAAATTTCAACCAAGAGTAAATATTCATTTCCTTTTTACCATCCATTGCATCCCCTCGATAAAGTATCGAATTCCGTTTTTTGCCCCTAATTGCGGCGGCTGGAATCTGCATTTTGATGGCAGGCGAATCATTTACTTTTCTTCTCAATTGATCAATATACCAATCTACTGCAATCAAACTCAAGTTGACCACTCTCACATCTGTACGAATCCCTTCTACCTCTTGCGCATACCACAATGGATAAGTATCATTATCACCGTAGGTGAAGATGATAGAATTTTGTTCACAAGAATTAAGGAAATTGGTTGCATAATCACGGGAGGCATAAATGCCATTTCTATTGTGATCATCATAATTTTGAGTGACCATCAAGAGTGGTGCAAGCGCAACCAATCCGCAACCAAGTGCGGCAGATGCGGTTCCTCCAAGTTTTGCCCTGGTCCTAAAGATTTGGAATAATGCCATCGCCCCCATCCCAATCCACATACTAAATGTGAAGAAGGAACCGACCAAAACATAATCCCGTTCACGGGGTTCGGCGGGAGGTTGATTGGAATAAACGATGATACCAATTCCCGTTATGATAAACAAGGCAAACAAGCCGAGCGCATCGTTGGGTCGTTTATAAAAATGAAAGAACAATCCCAACAAACCAAATATCAATGGGATTGCGTAATACTTATTTCTACCTTTTGCCTCCGCTCGAGTGGCAGGTTCTTTGTCCATATTATATAGTCTCGCTTCATCGAGAAAAGTAATACCACTCAACCAATGTCCATCTTTTTTATTCCACTTAAAAATTCCTTGATCTCCATTTTGGCGACCGACAAAATTCCAAAAGAAATAGCGCATGTACATCCATCCTATCTGATATTTCCAAAGGAAAGCGACGTTATCTGCAAAACCAGGAGAACCTTTAACATTGGCCCAAGCTTTATACATTGCAGGTCTTCCTTGTGATCCGTCACTCATACGAGGAAAGAACATTTTGTCCTTCTTGTCATAAACGTAGGATACTTTTTCATCGACAATTTCATATCTATCACCCAATCTTCCATAGCGAGGTTCTACATCAGTTGATGCTGGTTGCGCCTCATAACTTGGGCCATTTATCAAAGCACGTTCTCCATATTGCTCACGATTGAGGTAAGGAATCAAACGCATTGCATCACTTGGTGTATTCATGTTGATCGGTGTATTTGCTTCAGCACGTATCACTACTACCCCAAAAGTCGAATAACCAATCACCGTTACAAAGAGCCCCATGACCAACATTTCCATAAGTCTATTCCCTCTTTGGCGTACCAATCGAATTGCGAAAAAGAAAACCGCTCCTAAAATCAATAGAAGAGGAACCAATCCAGAATAGAAAGGCATCCCCATACTATTTACGGTTAGCAATTCTAACTTTGACCAAAGGATAGGAATACCCGTAATAACCAAGGCTTGGATAATTCCAATTAGTGCAACTCCTACCCCAGCAGCAGCTACTATCCCTAAGAAATTATGGTTTTTATATTTTTTAAAATAATAGAAAATTGCCAACGCTGGAAAAGTCAAAATGGATAAAAGGTGGACTCCGATCGACAAAGCAGAAGAGTAAATAGCAAAAACCAGCCATCTATCAGCTTTTGCTGTATCAGGCAGATTGTACCATTTCATTACTGCCCAAAGGGTCAAACAAGTAAAAGTCAGCGACATCGCATAAACCTCTCCCTCTACTGCCGAAAACCAAATCGAACTACAAAAAGCAGTCGTGATTCCCGCAAGAAACCCACCACCAATAACAGCGTAGTTTTCTGATTCAGATAAAGTTCCTTCCCTTCCAACAAAAATCATTTTTCCGAGAATCATCGTTGACCAAGCGACCAACATCGCCGCGAAAGCGGTTACGATTCCAGACATGAAGTTTACTGCGAAAGCGATATTTTCAGGATTATCAGAAACCAATTCTGCCACCCAAGTAAACATTCTCCCTACCAAAAGGAAAAAAGGTGCCCCTGGAGGGTGAACTACTTCCAATTTATAAGCTCCAGCGATAAACTCACCACAATCCCACAAACTACCTGTTCTTTCAGCAGTCAGGTAATACAAAATTGTTGCAATCGCGAAAACTGCCCATCCGGCAATATTGACCAGTCGTTTATTCATTTTCTTATTTTAGGTATTAACTTCATTTAGAATTGCTCAAAAAATAATTTAATTCATCTTGAATCATTATTTCTTGAACATTCATTGACGTTCTTTTAGATGCAATTATTAAAAAAATTGGTGCATCTTTTTCATAGTTTTCTATAAACTGATTAAATGTAAAAACTTCCTGAATGATTCGTCAACACTGATAAATTTTAAATAAATCATTGATGACTGATAATCAGTGAGTTATAACATTATTACAGAACGTCACGTGAAAAATCACGCAAAGGTAAAAAAATAGATTTGTCCACTGGAAAACGGATAAAATAAATTGTCTTTGAAAGGAGTTAATTAGATTCCGTAGCTTTGTCAATAAATACAAAATAACATGATTAGATTTTTTCAATTCATATTAATTTCACTTTTACTATTGGTTGCCAACGTGTCTTTAGGACAGAGCATTCCCAAAAACGTCGAAAAAAACTTTGCTAAAAAGTATCCTGGAACAGAGGTTTTAGAGTGGGAATTCTTTGATCAAAGTTATACTGCCAGCTTTTTTCAAGGTGACAATTACGTAGTTTCTATTTTTGATAAAAATGGAAATTGGCAACAATCCACTCGACAACTAAAAGAAGAGCAGCTTCCGCGAAAAGTAAAAAAGTGTTGGAAGAAAAAATTTAAAGATGTACAGTTTGTTTCTGCAATGCTTGAAGTAGATAAAATGACTGAAAAGCCAAAATATCACATTAGTTTCGAATCATCTCAAGATTTGGTAAATCTTGTTTATAATAAGCGAGGTCGCTTAAAAGAGAAGGTAAAAGAGCCAATCGTACAAGATTAGTACACCAACATCTGAATGTTAAATTGAAATTCATGTATTTGACATTCAAATAAAATAACATATATTTGGAGTAATTAAACTCCATCTCTTAGAGCATCAAACAAATTTCTCCTTTCCTTTTGTTTGGTGCTCGCTTTTTTTTCAGACGTTTTCTTCTTAGATCTGAACTCTCAGTCCTTCCAAGTTAGCTCGTATTTCTTTTAGCTTTCGCAAAGTTTTATCCTTTTCTCTATACCAATCTTTGTTTTCATTTAACTCAGCTTCTGCACCTTTGATGGTAAACCCTTTTTGTTTTACTAAAAGGTGAATCTTCTGAATCAACTCAACTTGATCAGCGCGAAATCTTCGCTCGCCATTGCCAAACTTGTGTGCTTGAAGAAGGGAAAATTTGCTTTCCCAATAACGAATTGTAGCTCTGGTAACATTGAAAAATTTAGCTACTTCGCCGGTCGTGTAGTACCGCTTGTTTAGTTCTGGTAATTGAACTGCCATCTGGATTATGTTTTTCTCTATAGTATGAAAATCGTTTGCGAATCAAATATCTATTGATTATCAGTGAATTACAAATTTATTAATAAGAAAAATGAAATTGTAAAACTAAAAAAGGCACAAAAGAGAACAAGAGCTATGCTGCTTTTGTGAATCTTTTGTGCCTTTTGTGGTTCAAAAATAACGACAGGTTAAGGTCTCGCCTTCTCCACAATCTCCATATCCAACCACTTTTCCATGTGCTTAATCAATTTCTTACGTTCCTTTTCATTCATATTTTTGATACGTGCATCACCGTGTGCTTTACCATCCATGAAAAACCAAATTGACTTTGGCTTCTTTGATTTTGGAATTCCAGCCGCTGTCCAAGTATCCAAGTTTCCATAGATGTAAACCATATTATCGCCTTTTGTAGTCGCCCATTTATAGACTTTCTTACTTAAAGTGTTATCATATCTGAAAGGCATTTTATTAGGAATAAAAGCAGCGTGTGGTTTTTCAGGACTTGCTTTTAGCACATCACCAAACGGCTTCGTTTCGTATCCATAATAACCAGTTTGCGTTGCCGCTTGATAATAATGGGAGCCGTAAGTTTTGATTTCTTGGTCAGAAAACAAACCCATTCCAACTACTTCATTGAAGTATTCAACCAAATCATCCATAGGAACATCTGGCTCAGGTATCTTTTTACAATCATTCCCCATTTGCCAAAAACTAAATGGATACTCCAAAACAGAATATTCATAAGCTGTTTCAAATCCTAAATAATCGAAAGTGTACCCTTTTCCTTTTGAGTGCCATTTTAGTCGAACCATCGCCTCCTCCCTATCTTCCAACATTCTATCTTGAATCTCTCTAATGTCCGTTCGACACTCAACACTTCCTTGGTTATTCAAAAAATCATAAATTCGAGGGTCTTCAAAAGTCGTATCTATTGGCGCTACATATGGAATCGAAACATCTACATCATTTGGATAAAAGTATTTGTAATAAATCGTCGTCATTCCACCTTTACTGATTCCAGTGGCCAACCATTTATTTTTGTACAATAGACCAAATACCTCCCGTACTTTATGCAAATCAGCCGTGGCTTGCTCCATATTGAGGTATTGATATTTCTCCTCCATTTTATCAGGAACAGAAGTACCAAAAAATCGATGCTCCACTCTCAATTGATTGGCACTCAACAATTTGGTTGGCTCGTAAATTCGATTGGCTTTACAATGATACCCTGCTGTATTGATTACCGTTGGTTTATCAAACCCGCTATGACTAAACCAAACGCGCTGGTAGAAATAACCTTTGGATAAATCAGTGTGATCCAACGGCTGCTTGATATTCACCAAGTAGGCCGATTCGAAACCATCTGGCGTTTCGATTTTTTCAAAACGAATGTCAGGCAAATCAAAAAGCGCTTTTTCTAAATCAGTTTGAGCTGTCAATAGATTTAGAAAGAGAAAGGTAGTAATGAATATTTGCAGTAGTTTGTTCATGATCAATGGTTTATTCGTCTATTTGGATTCGAGATATTATGCTTTGTTGGTAAACTTTCCAATTGCTTTTTTAGAAAAATCAGAAAGTACTAATTTTCCACTCATTGCCGCTCTTTCTTTCAAGAGTTTATCCCAATCCTCCGTTCCTTTCCAAAATACTTTTTTGAGCATTGACATCGCTTCTGGATTGGAGTTTATCAACTTCTCACATAAATGGTCAACATACTCATCAACTTGCTCGACTGATTTAAAGACTTCATTGAATAAACCTTTTTCTTTTGCCCATTCGGCTGTTTGCCATTCTGTTGCATTGATAGCAAGATGTGTAAATGCAGATGTTCCCATTTTGCGCTCCACGGCTGG
>CALHBQ010000018.1 GCA_937930815.1 uncultured Saprospiraceae bacterium
TAATGCTCCCAATGTTTTGCTGGAGCCAAACCATTCTTATTGATGGTAATTTTGATGATTGGGATGCAATTACTCCTATTCATGAAGACCCTGCCAATGATGTTACGAATTTTGATTTCACTAAACTTTGGGTGGCAAGTGATGAGCAATTTATCTACCTCAGTTTTCAATTGGATATAGAATTCAATCTGCAAGAAGATAATGGATTAACGCTTTATATGGATACTGATAATAACGTCAATACAGGATCATCCAACCAAAATTATAAAGGTGCCGATTTGATTTTTAACTTCGGTTCTAAGGCGGGAAGTTTATATATTGATGGTCGCGTTTTTAATATAACGCATGCTGAGATTGGCTTATTTACTGCTCCAACGGTAAGCTCCGATAGATTTGAAATCGCCTTTCGTCGTGATGATGCTTTTTATAATGATCCTCTTTTTACTTCCTCTAAAATTCAGTTTTTTTTGGGTGAAAACTTTGGAGACAGAATTCCAGATACCAATACAATTGAGTATGATTTGAATGATCAAGAGATTAGTGGATTGCCGACCTATTCTATTAAAAAAGTAGGGGACTCAGATATTCGAGTGCTTTCGTTCAATTTGCAACGAGATGGCATTTTGGAAGCAGGCCGATTTGGTGCTTTTCAAAGATTGATTCGAGCAGTGGAGCCAGACATTTTAGCTTTTCAAGAAGTCTATGATATTTCAACAGCGGGTATGCGTAGTTTGATGGATGACATCATGCCTACTGCATCAACTGGTGAAACTTGGGAAATTTCAAAAGTTCAACCCGACATCATCATGGTCAGTAAATTCAAATTGAAAGGTCAGCAAACTTTGATGGGCGGTGATAGTGGCAGTGCCGGCAACGGCGTTTTTGTTTACGAAATGCCTGACTATGGAACTGATTTGGTCTTTATCAATTGCCATCTTCCATGTTGTAACAACAACCAAAGTCGTCAGGAAGAAGTAGACGCCATTATGAAATTTGTTAGAGATTATAAAAACGGAGATACCAACTTTGATACTAAAAAAGATGCTCCAATTATCATTGCAGGCGATATGAACTTGGTCGGCTTCAATGAGCAATTGAACACCTTTATCACTGGTGATATTCAAAACGAAAACATATACGGAAGTGACTTCGCTCCCGATTGGGACGGAACTGATTTTGATGATGCGTTGCCTTATACAACCAATTATCCATCTGCGTTTACATGGTACAGTCCAGGCAGTAATTTCAATCCAGGACGATTGGACTTTATTATTTACTCCGGTGCTTCTTTGGATTTGAAAAATAGTTATTCCTTATTCACCCCTTCTTTGCCACAAGATACCTTGACAAATTATGGTTTGAATGCCAACGATATAATTGGGGCATCTGATCACTTACCAATTGTTGCCGATTTTAAAATTGGAGATGTTTCTTCTACCGCTAATCTTACTGATTTGATTGACGCTTTTGAAGTAAGTCCAAATCCCATCACTGATAATTTTGCAGTAAAATTTGCTTTGAAAAAGCAACAAACTATTGAACTTGCTGTCTATAATTATACTGGACAATTAGTTCAGGTTTTGAAAAAGGAGCGACTTACTTCTGGTACTCATCAGTTTTCTTTTACAGAAAATAATTGGCCTTCGGGTCTCTATTTTTTAAATTTAAAAACAACAGAAGGTATTGTCTCTTTGAAAATGATGAAGTGATTTTTTAGGAACCATATAAGACATAAAAGAGCATATAAGTCGCTATGTGAAATCTTATATGCCCTTAAATACCTTATATGGTTCAAACAACAAGACGTATGAAATACCAACTACTATCATTAATATTCGCACTAATAATATCTTCCTGCATCGCCCAAAAGGAAGTGACGAATGAATTACCAAAAGCATCTTTCACTACCGAAGAAGCTAAAGTACACCAAATCATCATCGACCTCTTCGATGGTATGCGAGAAGGCGATAGCGCAAAAGTTCATCGCACCTTCGATGACCGAGTAATGATGTGGACGAGCTATACCAACAAAAAGGGAAAAGCAATTTTGGAACAAGGTGAATTACAAAAATTCCTTGACGCAGTCGGCACACCACATGATGATGTTTGGAACGAAAAAATAAGAAATACAAAAATCGAAATCGACGGCAATCTCGCTCAAGCATGGACGGAGTACGGTTTTTTCGTTGGTGAAAAATTTAGCCATTGTGGCGTCGATGCTTTCCTCTTTTCTAAAATTGATGGGCATTGGAAAATTATTTCTTTAGCAGATACGCGTCAGCGAAAGGGATGTGATTGGGAATGAACCACAGCCCACGAATTCTTTCGTGGGAGGGGTTTGCAATAAAGTCGGCAGTCAGCAGTCGGCAAAAGATGCGTTGGCTGAGCGAAGTCGAAGTCAACAAAAGTAGAAAGCAGTTCTCCGCGCTCGTTGACTTCGGCACTTCGACTCCGCTCAGCACAGCGCTTCGCTCGGCCAACAGATATGAAAATAGTGAACATAAAATGGCATTTGGAGCGATTCCAAATGCCATTTTTTTTACTAAATTTCGCCAACTGCCAACTGCCAACTGAAAAACTGCCGACTGATTAGTTCCACCCCATCAAAGCAGGCGCATCTTCCTCAATCAATGACTGCTCTTCTGGCTGCGGTTCTTCTTGTTGAATAGTACCATCAAGGCTCCGTTTCAAAATTCGTGTTTCACCAAATTTGATGGTTCCACCAGGACCAAGGAATAATTCGATAGCAGAAAAAGCAAAAGTCAAATGTTTTTTATCACTGAATTCGATGCGTTGTTTTTTGCTGCTGGTTTCTTTTAATTCAATGCTAACGTCAGTTAAGCCGCCGAGGTCGGGGGCTTCTACTTTTACACCATCATCGGTTGTTTTTTCAACGTTGATTAAAATTGAATTACTCTCTAAAACACTGCTAATCAGGTACATGTTGAACTTCCGCTCAGAGCGAGTGAAGATATTCATTGCTGGATTTTCGATGTCTAATGTTTTGCCTTTGAGTGCTTTTCCAATTTTTAAAATAGGAATGGATTTATGTTGAACATTCTCAAATGCAATTGAAATTTCTTTCGCTCCTTTCAATGCAAACTCGAATGGTTTAATCTCAACGCCAAACCCTTTCAACAAACCAGACAATAATTGAAATCCGAAATCCATATTCAAACTCCCTGTGTTTTCTACACTGACATTGGCAACATCAGCCATCTCTGTTGAAAGATTTAAGTCCTCTGGATTTTCTATCAATTCTTTCAAGGAACCCATCAACATACTTTTTTTTCCTCGATGCGCGACAACTTGCAATGGCTGCGTCATCGAATCAGGAATATCAAGCGGCGTCATATTATAGGTCTTTCTGATGGTTTCCATCAGCGGGTTTTTAGGACATAAAATTTGAAAAAATGACATGATAGTAGAGTATGAGAATTTGAGAAAATGAGAGATTGAGAGACACGAGATAATGGAAGCGTCGCCAACTGCTGACTGCCGATTGAAGACTGCCGACTGAAAAACTGCCTACTGAAACTTCGGATTTCTTAATCTAAATTCGAGTAGAAAAGTACGCCAATCTGCTTTCGCATCATTGAGCCAGTCGTCGTCCATGCCGCGAGTGATGCCTTTTGAGTTGCCGCGCGGAGCATCAAGTTCTTTTTGTAAAAATAATTCTAAACCGAATTCTTTGTTGCTGACGACCACTTGAACGTAAAAAACTTCCGCTTCCCAGCTCAGTTCGCTGATATAATCTTCGAGTTTTAAATTGATGAAATTTCCGTCTCTTGCCCAGAGCGATGCGCCGTTTGGAATCTTTTGTACTTGTCCCTGAACTAATTTTGGAGACATTCCAAAAAGCGAGGAAAGATAAATCATTCCGCAGTATAAGGA
>CALHBQ010000019.1 GCA_937930815.1 uncultured Saprospiraceae bacterium
AACTAAGCCTGATACGTGAACAAAGTGATCTTTGCTCGCGCCTTCTTCAGAAATAAAACCAAAACCTTTGGTTTGGTTGAAGAATTTTACTGTTCCTGTACGCATTAATTATTATTATAAGTTATTAAAGGCTGCAAGGTAAGTTTAAAAAACTCACAAATGTTGTTTTTATTTAAAATCATTAAAAATTAGTCTAATTTGACTAAAATTTAACAAATTAATTGGTCTTGGTTAATAAAAATAATAGTTTTGTAGCACTATAATTCAAAATTTCAATAATTAAATGAAAACAAGAGAGCGAATCATTGCTGCCGTTGTGTCTGCCTTTAATGAGAAGGGATACCATGCGTTTTCATTGGCCGATTTAGCACAACAGTGCAGCATGAGTCGCGGCAATCTCGCTTATCATTACAAGTATAAAGAAGATATTCTCGATGACATTGCCATGAAATTGGACAAGGAGATAAAGTCCTTTTTTGTAAAAAGAAAAGGCTACCCTGCTTTTTACAATTTGAGTTTGGACATTCAGACCTGTCGGCATTTGCAAAAAAATTATCCATTTGTATTTAGAGACATGTCGGTTTTGGAACATGACTCCATCAAAGAAGTAATGACCAAATGGTCAAAAGCCGTCATTAAACGAAACCTTGAAGCCTTTGCCTACGGTATAGAAATAGGCAACTTAAAGCCAGAACCTTTTGACGGATTGTATTATCAACTTTCTGTCAATACTTGGATGATAACCTATTATTGGGTTGCGCAGGAGGCAGTGAGAGAAGTTGGTAATTTGGAAGAAGCGGAGAAGATGGCTTGGGCGGTTATCATTCCACATTTTACGGAAGATGGAATGCAGGCATTTTTCAAATATTATGGCGCAGATTATGTCAAGAACTTAGGCATCCCAATTCAGCAATTTATAGATTTAAAGCATTTGATATAATAGGTGAGAGGAGCGAGGAAAGAGGTGTGAGGTTTGCCCTCGCTCCTCTCACCTCTTTCCTCGCCCCTAAAAAAACATTGATTAAAAAGGTGAGAACCTGAGGAAAAAGAAGAAAGGGAAACCTCTCTCCTCACACCTCTTTCCTCTCTCCTAAAAAAAGAATTATGTACCAACAATATTTTACAGAAGAACACAATCTTTTCAGAGAAGGATTCAGAAATTTTTTAAAACAAGAAGTCGTTCCACATTTGGATAAATGGGAAGCCGAAGGAAAAATCGGTCGTGAAATTTGGAAGAAATTCGGAGACATGGGTTACTTCGGAATCCGTTACCCAGAAGAATATGGGGGAATGGATTTGGACATTTTCTACCTCGTCATTTGGTTGGAAGAAATGCAACGCATCAACTCAGGTGGTTTTGCCGCTGCAATGTGGGCGCATAATTACTTGGCCATGACACACTTGTTGGCAGAAGGAACACCAGCCATCAAAGAAAAATATTTAACTGGAAGTATCTCTGGTGACTTGATGGGTTGCCTTTGTATCAGTGAGCCGTTTGGGGGGTCTGATGTCGGTGCGATGAGAACTTTAGCGGTAAAAGATGGCGACGAATGGGTCATCAATGGTTCCAAAACATTTATTACTAATGGTGTTTACTCCGATTACCTCATCGTGATTGCCAAAATGAATATCGACGATAACCCAAAATCAATGGGTGTCTTTTTGATAGATAGAGATACGCCAGGGGTTAGTGCAAGCAAATTGGACAAACTCGGTTGGAGAGCTTCTGACACTGGAGAAATCGCTTTTGACAACGTAAGAATTCCAGCCAAAAACCTAATGGGCGAACCTGGAAAAGGATTCTACTACGTGATGCAACACTTCGCATTGGAGCGCCTTATCATGGGGGTCAACGCACATGCCCGCGCAGAGTATGCCATCGAATATACAATTCAATATATGTCTGAAAGAACTGCTTTTGGAAAGACTTTGGATAAGTTCCAAGCATTGCGACACCGCGTAGCTGAAATGACGACTGAGGTCGAAATCGTAAAAGCATTCAACTATCAAGTTGCTGCCAATTTGGACAAAGGAGTTTATGTTGTAAAAGAAGCTTGTATGTCAAAATTACAATCGACCAAAGTCGCAGACGAGGTCATTTATAGTTGCCTCCAATTCTTAGGTGGATACGGTTATATGGAGGAATATCCGTTGGCGCGTATGCTTCGTGATAGTCGTCTTGGCCCTATCGGTGGCGGTACTTCTGAGATTTTGAAAGAGGTAATTGCTAAGATGGTGATTGAGAAGAAGTCTTATAAGAAGTCGGCGAAAGTATAGTTCGCAGCCCACGAATTCATTCGTAAAAGAATCGTTAAATAATTGCTACAAAAGCACAAAGACGTGGTCTTTGTGCTTTTGTAGTTTTATAGAAAGTCGATATTTTGAAAATTATCGGCTATCTTTGAAAGGTAAAATACCAGCAGCCAAAACAACCGTTTCAAACGTTCCTATTAAAAATCGACTTATGAAAAACCTATTTCTGCTTTGCCTCCTATCTATTCCTTGCATTGGAACTGCTCAAGCTGATTGTGATAAATTTTGTGTTCGCGATATCAAAATCAATCCTGAAAGTCCAGATGAAATCCAAGTGGCAATATACAGTTCAGAGGAGTTTGTAAATCAAACCTTTTTGGACAGAGTGGAAGATCAAAATGGAGAATTGATTGCAGGCTATGGAAAATACTTTCACTTTTATGGGCATGGCCGATTTAAAAGCCAAACCTATCCATTGCCTACCGAAATGACTTCAGTGCCAGATGATTTGGAAGCAACTGTTTATTTTGTATTTCATGAATTAATAGATGGTTTTGAGCAAAGGACTTGTGCACTGCCCTACCCTTGCAAAGACGCTGATGAAATTGCCAAAAGAGTAGAAATATTTCCTAATCCAATCATTGACCATTTTGAGGTATATTTTGACAATCTGGAGGGAGAGTTGATCTCTTTTGACATCTATGATATGAATGGAAAAATTGTATTGAAACATTCTACAACACGTTCCAATATTTACATTAAAGATTATGAACTGCCTTCTGGCATTTATATTTTTCA
>CALHBQ010000020.1 GCA_937930815.1 uncultured Saprospiraceae bacterium
CTTCTTCTAAACTCAAGGAAACTATTTCTAATTTCTCCGTTTTACTGTACTTCTTTCTTAATTTTGACATCGATAAGTTTTTATGTGTAATAATAAGTATTTCTAACTTATCTACATGTCCACTTTGATGACGAACTCCAATATCACCACTAAAGTAATTGCAAAATATTCACTCATTCCAAAATTCACTCATTCACTCATTTATTTTCACTTCTACCAGTCACCTCAAACCTCCTCGTCAATCGACTCCCCTGCTCATCGACCAAAGTAATTTGATGACCACCAGGTTCAGGCTTCAATTCAAGATGATGGAAGATAGAGGTCTGACCAACAAACTGCTCATCCAAGTGCCAATAGATAGTAGAACTTTCTTCACGATGAGCTGCTTTAAAAACTGTGCTTTTCAAAGTACCATCCAAATCAATGGGAAGCAATATTTTTGAATTTGGTAATGGATAAATCAATTGCATCGGTTGGCCTGTTGATTGCCCAACACAACCTTCTTTAAATTTCGGAAGTGCTTTATAGTCTGGATTTTTTTGTTTGTAATAATACTCTGGAACGGGCGGCAATACAAACCATCCTTTATGAATCATCTCACTCGAAGCAACACATTGATTGGTCACCTGAAACTGCTCCGATGCATCGAGATGCACCAGTTTATGAAAAGTGCAGCCATCCGCTTTTTGAGCAGCAGGGATGATCCATTGCGTATCTCTCGAGCAAATATCTAAGGCACGCATTCCGCTATTTTTGCAAATTGGCATTTGAATCATTTCATCATAAGGCGGATCAAACCAATCTGCATGAGGTAGCTTTTCAAAAATATCGAACAAAATTGGAGCAGCAGCTTTCACACCGACCAAACCGGGGCGACCTTCGCCATCTGCATTTCCAACCCAAATACCAACTGCATATTTGGCCGTCACTCCTACCGCCCACGCATCTCGAAAACCAAAACTGGTTCCCGTTTTCCAAGCGATTTGTTGGCTTCCGCCGAAACGTTCCCAATCACCCGACTCCGTTGGTCGCTCAACTTCTCGCATGGCAGAGAGCGTATGATAATTTGCAGCTGGAGAAAGAATATTTTTTTTATGATACGAAATATTTCCTTGCCCATTAAGTGGTTCCCGTGGTGGTTTCACTCCTTGAGCCATCTTCGCATAAACTTTAGTAATCTCACCCAAAGTCGCTTCTGCCCCACCCAAAATTAGGGTCAGACCATAATGCTCTGGCACTCGATTGATAGTGGTCAAACCTAATTGTTGAAGTCCTGAGTGAAACTTTGGAACCGAGTACTTATGCAACAAATTGACCATTGGAATATTGAGCGAACGAGCAATGGATGTTTTGGCGGAAGCCATCCCATCATAAGTTCTTTGATAATTTTCGGGTTGATAATCGCCGTAGGCAATTGGCACGTCGGTCAACAATTGCTCGGGTGTGATGAGACCTTCTTCAAGTGCGAGCGCGTATAAAAATGGCTTGAGAATACTTCCCGTACTTCGTGGTGCAGTGATGATATCTACTGATCTGCCATGCTCCTTTCCGGCATTGATGACGTTACCAACATAAGCGATTATGCTTCCAGTTTCAACGTCTATAACAATTGCTGCAGCGTTGTGTATCTCATTGAATTTCAATTGATTATAATGTCGATCGATGGTTTTATTTACTTGTTTTTGAAGTTGAGCGTTGATATCGGTTCGAACTTTTGCTTTTTGAGATTTACCAAATTCTTTATGGATTTGATCTAATAAATGAGGCGCCAATTGAGGCAACCGAAATGGCTTGGCAGGCAATTCTTCTTCTTTTGAAAGTTCGCAGGTTAAGGAATCAATTTTTCCATTTTGCAAAAGACGATCGAGTAACCGATTTCTTTTTTCAAAAAGGGCTTTTCTATTTCTGCCAAAATGAATGAGGGAAGGAGCATTGGGCAAAACAGCCAAAGTCGCATGCTCTGACCAAGTGAGTAATTCGGGAGCACGTCCGAAGTATCGCCATGCTGCTGTTTCGAGTCCTACCACATTTCCACCGAAAGGAGCATAAGTTGCATATAGTTTTAAAATTTCTTCTTTGGAGTAAGTGAGTTCGAGGCGAGTAGCTAAGAAGATTTCTATTACTTTTTCAAAAACGGTTCTTGATTTTCCTTTTCGCGATAAGCGGATGACCTGCATACTAAGGGTACTACCGCCACTGACAATTTCTCCTGCCTTGATGTTTTGTTTCATTGCTCGTCCAAATCCAATAGGGTCAAATCCGAAATGATTGAAAAATCGTTTGTCTTCAAAAGTGGTAATGCAATCAATAAATTGAGCAGGGAGCGTGTCTATCTGAGGGAAACGCCATTGCCCATCGGTTGCGATTCGAGCGCCGAGCAGTTGTTCGCTTTTATCCAAAAGCACCAAACTGAGCGGGTCTTTGAATAATTGCCTCGGTAAACTAAAAAACCAAACAATTAGCAAGACTGATATAACAATCCATTTTCGACGATGTCTTTTAAAATGATTCATTAGCCTTTTTTGGTAAATATAACGAGGTTTGGATTAAAATCTTATCTCACCTATTCTCAAATTAGTTATATGCAAGGAACTAAAACCTTTTAAAATACCCACTTTTCAGAGAGAGGTTGGAACATCGTTTGCAACAATATATACACCAACACATAGCCACTTTCTGATTTTAAACACAAAACATCTATTTCTAAAACCCAAACACATGAGAGAATTGCTTCCGCGATTTATGAGCTACTTTATTGGCGAAACTTTAGCTTCTACCACCGACCTATTGGAGAAGCGAAAGACAAAAATGGTGTTTTGGTTTTGTGTCCTAATTAGCCTTTTCTTAATCATTTACTTACCTGTTTTAGTTACTATTTCTACTGGCACCATGTATTTAGGTGTTTTTACAATCTTCGTTCTAATTACAAATTTATTTATTTTAAAAAAGTACAGGCAAGTAGATACCGTTGTGAAAATCACTTTCACTCTCCTCATGTCTTTTATTCAAATTACCTTAATTCTTGCCGCACCTTCAAATCCTACAGGTTATTTCCTTTGGTCGCTTTTATTGATTGCATCGGCAAGTTTTTTACTTGGAAAGCGGTGGACTATTTTTCTTACAGCTTATACATTGGTCGGTATTAGTATCACCTCCTTTTTTGTTTCTAAAGGTATTTTGGTGACCGAACTTTTAAACATTACACCAATCGAGGACATTTCAAAAATCACGATGTCTTCCCCTTTTAAACTTGGGATGCCTCTTATTTTTAT
>CALHBQ010000021.1 GCA_937930815.1 uncultured Saprospiraceae bacterium
CATAATCAACATTGGCTCCCGGAGGGCCATTGAGTATGAAAGTCGCATTAGTATTTGGTGAACTACAATAAACATCCAGTTGGTTTGAACCTGAATTGTTCAAATAAACAAAATCTGTATTCGGTAAACCATGCTCAAAAATAGTAACGGTTGTAATATCGATACAACCTGCTGGTGAAGTTATTTCAACTGTATAATCGCCAACTGAACTGGCAGTGATGGTTTGAGTTGTTTCGTTGTTTGGCGTCCAAGCGTAGGTGTACCCATTTCCGCCAGAAGCGGTCAAATCTGTACTGCCGCTTGGGCAAATTCCTAAATCACCGCCAATAGAAGCAGTGTAATTATCGAGTACTGCTGCATCTGCATCATCACAATCATCGGTTCCATTTCCACTCAATTCAGAAAGTAAAAATCCGTCGGTAGGGCGATCGCATTGTGTTACGGAACTACTCCCATAAGTATCACCATCAGCATCAATAAACCATGTTTGACCAGGGATTTCATCTGCATCATTATCGTTACAATCGTCTGTTCCGTTTCCAGTTAATTCAGATAATAAAAATCCATCAGTAGGTCGAGCACATTGCGTTGCGCTGCTTCCTCCGTAGTTGTCTCCATCTGCATCAATATACCAAACTTGACCTGGAAATTGATCTGGGTCATTATCATCGCAATCACAATCACTTCGGTAGCCATCGTTGTCAATATCATCTGGAACTTGAATAGAAGTAGAAGCTGAAGAACCACAACCCGCCACATCTGTCGCTGAGAAAGTATAAGAAGCAGTTGCTCCTGGGCTAAGAAAAATTGGCGTTTTGTATGGCGAAGGATATTGACCAATTCCTGCTCCGTTTTCATCAAACACCTGATATTCAGGAACTCCATTTACCATAATAGGATCACCTCCTGACATTGTTAAAACGATAGAATCTCCGTTGATACAATCCTGCAAATATGAAAGGCTTGTAACTACTGCAGTGATTCCTTTGGCAGAAGTTAACTCAGTATCAGTACAGCCGTGGTCGTCTGTAGCTGTTAAATAATAAACGGTAAAAGTATTATCATAAACAGGAGTTGCGGTGTATGGGTTACCTGTAAATTCTACTGGTGAGCCATTAGGACTCAAACTCCATTCGTAAGTGTAATTTCCTGTTGTGTGTAATGGGAATCCTTCTAAATCAATATCATCGCCAAAACAAACACCGCCGTCGTTTGGTGTTCCACTGTTTTCAGTTCGGGTGATATTGTCAATCGCTACCTCTCGGTTGGCAGTAACTGTTTGTGTTGAATTATCTGTACAACCTGTTACTGAATTGGTGGCTGTGAAAGTTACATCAATTGGAATTTCGTTGGCAGTTGCGTTCGAAACTGTTGCTCCAGTATAGGCCACTTGGTCATTGACAAAAGTGATATTTGAAGCCGGATCAGTTGTCCAAGAATAAGTAACATCTTGTTCCGTTGGACCCGCCAAGTTGAACGAACCATTCGTGAAATTAAAACTACAAAAGACCATTGGATCATTTGAGCCAGAGGTATTGGATACATTGAAATTTACGTTTGGAAGCGGATGTTCAACTACAGTTTCAGTAGCAATATCGGTACAGCCAAGTGGTGAGGTAATCGTAACCGAGTAACTACCTGATGTATTTACATTAATAGTATTTGTCGTTTCTCCATTCGGATCCCATTGGTAAGAATAACCTGCTCCGCCTGAGGCAGTCAAATCTGTATCACCTCCTGGGCAAAATCCCAAATCTCCTAAAATAGAAGCTGAATAAGAATCTAAAACTGTATCATCATTATCATCACAATCGGTTGAGTTATTGGCATAACCAGCTGGTGGTGTTGACTCACAACTTTCAGTAGTTGTATTTGGGTCGCCATAACCGTCACCGTCATTGTCTAAATAGAATGTATTTGGTGAGTAGGTAGCAGTCACTGAATTGGCATTGTAAGCAATCACCCAACAACTTGGAGTATTTACAAAACTCCCTGAAACGCTTCCAGTCGAAGTGATCAACGTAAAGACATCTCCTGAATTTGGCACATAACCGTTGATTAAAGTAATGGTCAAGTCTCCTGATAAATTGATGCCTGAATTTGTCGCATTTAATTCATCGTTACTACCATTGTCGATTTCTATCTCTACATCTGCTATGTCAACGTCTGTTCCAGACGAATTTTCGATTTCAATTATATCGATGGTTCCGCTTCCTCCCGGAACAATCGAACCACTATTGATAAAATTCAATAGCGTGATTTTTCCGTTTCCTGTAATGGAAGCACCTGCACTTAAGTCTATGCTATTGACCGAAACGTCCCCAGTAAGATTGACGGTTCCTGAAGGAATCAGTACGTCATCTATGGTGGTAGGAATAGCAGGGCAAGTTGCGCAGCTCCAATTATTGGAATCATCCCAATCGCCATTGCCGCCTGCCCAAGTGAAGGTTTCTCCAAATAGCGTGCAGCAGATTGTTAAAGAAAGTGCTAATGTTAGTATTTTTTTCATAATCGTCTGTTTATCCGAAAAACTGGAAGCTTTTCAAAAAATAAGTTGGTTCCTGATGTTCAATGAAGAGATCAGGCGTTAGTTATCTGCCGAGGCAGCCAGTAAATTTTTTTTCAAAAAGTGGTGTAGCGAGACGAGTTACTGAATACTTAATAGAGGGGCGGAATTAGGAGGGGGCTCTTATTTTACAAAAGAGATATTTAGAGCCAAAAAAGTATTAAATTTTGAAATTGAAGAGCAGAAAAAAATGGCTTATTCTTAATGTGCAAAGATAGGCTTATTCGAGAGGTTAAAAATTGGTATTTTTCATAGAGGAAAAAAGCTAAGTAGTTAGCTTTTTTAATGATAAAGTGGTTTACATGAGTCATCCCTAATTATTCGATATTAGTGAACAAAAGGATATCTAATTTTCTAATTTATTGATAATCAAGTTGTTGCGAGATGCGGGTTGCGAGTCGAGCGTACACGTAACCCGCATCTCGCAACAAAACAAGCATTCATAAGGTCTTGATTATCAATCAATTGACCTATTGAATATGAAATTCGGGATGACTCATGTTTAAATTTAAACCTATTTCCAATCAGGATTTTGTTGCAATAATTCCAGCTCAAAAGACTTTAAATACATAGCTTTTAGCGTTTTATTGTCCTCGATATTTAGGGTTTCGCTGATGTTGATGCAGTCGCGATAGCGTTCCGTTCGGAAATAATTGACGATTAAGTTTTTCTTTAGAATATCGTAATCTGGTGCCAATGTTAAGCCTTTTTCGAAGTAGGGAGTGGCCGTTGTATATTCTTTTTTATAGTTGAAAAGTGCG
>CALHBQ010000022.1 GCA_937930815.1 uncultured Saprospiraceae bacterium
TACGACCATTCAGAAGCGACCGTATTGGCATCCGAATCATGTAAATCTTTTATAGCTTTTGGCATTTTTCCATACTCCTTTTCATATGATTCTGTATAATATTGCCCATATAACATTTGCCCATTCAAGACTCGATAAAAGGCATTAAAATACATCGATCGATTATAAAACATAAACAATTGTACATCACTAAATTGTTTCCCTATTTCAAGTAAAGTATCAACATGGTGCTCTTCAATAGCCGCTTCTCCTTTTATTCCTTCTTTAGAAAATAACCAATCAACTTTTTGACCTGCTAAGAATACCCATCCTCGAAAGCTATACATAAACATGCCTTTATAGTCATGCATATCCTCTAATCCTTCGTTCCATGATTTTTCAGCTTCAATTTTAAGTTTGAAAAAATCGATTAAATCCGCAGACTCACCTTTTACAGTAAGCCACATATTATTCCCGCCAAAAGATTTTTTTTGGTACTCTTCCAACTTTTGATTGGTTCGTTTTGCAACTTTCTTGCGAGCTGCATCAATTACTGATTTTGGATATTCTTTGCTTTCATTTATCAAAAAGTAGGCTTTGAGATTATCTGCAATCATTGAAAGTTCAACCAGAAGTTTAGGGGTCGTTTTATCGTAATAAACGTGAATATTCCCTTTGAACAATTTTAATTCAGCTAAACTAAGACCTTCTTTTACTAATACTGCTTTATTAATAAAACGTGGAGTTTCTTCAACTCCCTTCCACTCAGAAAAATGAACTAAATTTTTACTTTTTAAAATCAAATCTTGCCATTCAGATTCTGAAATCCAAAGAGATTCTGGTATTGAATCCTTTCTATTGGTTTTAATATACCTACATATATCCATTTAAATGTTGTTTTCTATCTTTTTTACTAACACGGTAAACGCATCAAAATTATCGGTGCCAGGACTACGTCCTTTATAATGCGAGGCTGTACATTTTTGCTACAAACGGAGTCAGTCCTAACGGACTTTTCACACTTAAGCCCCATCGGGGCGTCACCGTTTGTAGCAAAAAAAAGTTTAAACTTACTCTTAAGGGACGTAGTTCCGTCACCGTTCAGATTTAGTTTGTATGCCATAGTCGTGCTCTATCTATTTTAAAATTTGTCTATATTCTAACTATGGTAAATGAGTGAAAACTAATTATTTCACATGCAGGGATGCCTGTGCCACTTTTTTCTTCCATTCTATATATCCAATAATTGCAATCACGGTGTAAACCACCATTAGCAAAGTAAATAAAACACTACCTCTTGTAAAATATAGGTAAACATAAACTGCGTCAATGACTATCCAATAAATCCAATTTCCAAGGACTTTCCGAACGACCATAAATGTTGCTATGATGGAAAAGACGGTTGTAAATGCATCGAGGTAAGTAGCTGCTGCGCCAGTGTATTCAGCAAAAAAATAACCCACCAAAAGGGATAGAATTAAACCACCAACAATCAGGACAAAATGTTGATTTAGCTTTAAAGAAGAAATTTGTAATTCTTCTTTTCGCTGCCCTCCTTTCATCCATTGATAGATACCGAAGAAACTTACGCAAACATAGAATACTTGCAACAGGGCATCTAAATAGAGGTCATATAGTGTGTAAGTGGCGTAGGCCCAGAGCCCAGTACTTAATATACCCCAAAACCAACACCAAACACTTTCGCGCGCCGCCAATATTACATAAATAAGTCCGAAGATAACGGCACCAGCTTCTGACCAATGAAGTTGTTGAAGTGCTTCTATGAGTTTTTCCAAAGGAAAAATTATTCTATGATTTCATAATCAACATCCAACTTGCGAATCTTTCGATAAGCAGAAGAAATGTTACTTGAAACTTCAATTTCAACTGGATCTCCATCCAATAAAATGTCGGTTAATTCGCGAGCAGTACTTCCGTCCATTCCGTCGGCGATATCTTCTATCATTTTGGCAATGGCTCTGCGATCTGGTTTTTTCGCATCGCAGGAAACTAATTGAATATTCATAATATGCTTTTTAGTAGAGCGGAAATTTATTTCCGCAAAATCTTTTTAAAATAGAACTGAAGTTCCATCTTTATTTAGACAACAAGCGCCAAGATAGTAACTATCTCGGCGCTCGTAATATTTTTTGAACAGTAATTAAAGAAGTTTTATCGAACCTTCACAATTGGTTTAACCTGTTGGAAAACGCCATTTTGTAAACGCAAGTAATAAGTACCTGCTGGTAGGTTTTCAGAATTCCAATAAAATTCATGTGTTCCCTTTTGATAAGTTCCTTTTATTGGCGTTGCAACTAATTGCCCAGAGGTATTGAAAACTTGTACCAAGGTACGACCACCTGCTGTTTCAAATTTGATATTAGTCGATGATGTAAATGGACTTGGACTCGCCGAAATCAAACTATCACCTGCTCGTTGGTTTAATTCATGTGTCGCCGTAGAAACACAATCTGAACTATCAATCAATGGCAAATATTGGAAATCTTGAAGCATGATGCCTTCCATATCATTCTGAGGAACACAAAACCAATCTTTAATCAAAGTCGAATATACCGAACGGAAATCGTACTGCATCGGCAAATTAGTATCCTCATCTGCATCAAGTGGAATGATTGGGTTCGTACCCAAAATACCAGGTTTGACTTGTGTACCAAAAACAAACATCGGAGCTGCTGAACCATGATCTGTTCCGTTACTAAAGTTAGAAATCACTCGACGCCCAAACTCAGAAAAGGTCATACCTGTCACTCTGTCTGCAAAGCCTTGCTGTTCAATATCATTCATGAATGAAGAAATTCCTTTCGAAACTTGAGAAAGCAAACGAGCGTGTTCTCCTGCGGTGTGATTGCCTTCAACCACCTGATTATCATGTGTATCAAAACCACCCAAACTTACCATGAAAACACGCGTTTTAATTCCACCTGAAATCAGTCGAGCTACAATTTTCAATTGTTCAGATAACCCTGTATCTTCATAGGTACCCATATTGGTTCCACGGTTGTAGGCTTCCAAAAGTACCTGACCATAATCATTTGATTGTTGGGCGATTCTTCTTACATATTCGAGTTGTTTCCCTGCTGGTGTATTGGGAGCAGAACTTTGAACCCCCTGCACCAAATTATAGAATTCATTTGGATTCGTAATAGACATCCCCATTCCTGCAAAAGGCCCTTGAAAGGTAAGCGATAAGGTACCACCCAATTCAACAGAAAGTGGATCTGGCACATCTGCATTTGGAAATCCATTTGGGAAATTAGGGTATTCGTAATTCATATAACGTCCCATCCAACCACTGGACAAAATCTCATCTGAATCTGCCCCTGTCATCCAAATATCCGTTGAACGGAAATGCGAATAATCAGGATTTGGATACCCAACCGATTGTATGACAGATAGCTTTCCTTCATTAAAAAGGTTTCGCATTTCGGTCATTGAAGGGTGAAATCCTACTGTCGGATGGCCATCAAGATCTAAGATTTGATTTCTTGGAATTATGACTTTATCTCTTACTACAGCCAATTTATCGTATTGGTCAAGCGGAATTACGGTATTCAAACCATCGTTACCTCCGTCCAATCTTACCATCACCAAAACGTGATCTGTTTCCACCAAAAAATTCTGAATCATTTTTTGCCAAGGAGAAGTGCTTTGCATTCCCATACCCAATCCACCTAACATAGAAGGTGCGATTGCGCCAGCAGATATATTTTTTAGAAAATTTCTTCTTTGCATTTTTTATAGTATAATTCTCAAATTGAATTTGAGAAGGATAATTAATTTGGTTCTAAAATCAAATCAGTTCTTCACTATGACAATTGGAATTCCTCCAAATGAATCAGATAGTAGTAAAACTTCACTAATCGAGATTTCACCGTTTCTAATTTCATAGGGTTCGTTGGGTCGCTGATATACTCAACCCAAGCTACTGTCCAATAAGAATCGGTCAATTGACCTGATAACAAAATTGATTTGAGTACCAATTTCACACCTGCAGAAACTTCAATTCCATAAAGCCATTCTACAGTATTTGCAATCAGCGCGTTAGGGTCTTCTACGTTAGGAATCTGTCTTGCTGTCTCCACTACGTCTAACGGATAAGCATAATTAGCAGAAGGGATTCCATTTATAATCATTATATCAGTCAGTCTAAGCCGTTTGGGCAAAGTGTCTGTTGTGACCCAATTTTTATCGTATAAAGGAATTTGGTAATAAGCAGGCCAGCCTGCTACGTTTGGCGGATCTCCAATTGATTGTTGAAATTCTTCCAAATAAAAATTCATGAAACTTGTGATCTCATAGGTATCAGATAATTCACCATCAGGAGGAAGGGGAATATTGAATTCTCTATAAAGCCCCACTTGATAATCTACTGCACTTTTGAGTACCGCTCCTTGATTAGAAGCATCAAAGAAATGCGCACTTTTGAAAAGTTTGTCTAAAACTGGTTTTATTTGATAATTGCTATTTCTGAAAACTTCAGCCAATGGCTCAATAACATTCTGCTCTGTCTCTGCATCAATTGAATGGTACACAAAAAAGCGATAAATCTTTCTACAGATAAATAAAGCCACCTCATTATTATCAAAAATAACATCGAGCAAGTCATCCAATTCATTTGCTCCAGCAGCGCCTGAACGACCTGTAATGATTGCATTATTGTAAAAAGAAGACAGTTGTTTGTCATCTGTATCATGAGCCCAATCTACAAAATCGACTATATCATCATTCCAAAGATACCTCCAGCCAGTTAAGACCCTTGCTATCGCTTGCACATCTTCCTCTGTATATTTTCCATTTGGGCCTTTGCCGATGCAAAACAACTCTTGCAATTCTCTTGAATAGTTTTCGTCTGGCTCTTCCTTGCTATTCTGTTGGCCATTTAGAGAAAAAAGCATTGCGGTATCAATGGTAATGGCTTTTATCATCGCCTTAAAATCCCCCATTGAATGGGTACGAAGGGTTTGCATATACTCAAAATTCCAGTTCACTCTGAAAATATCAAAAAACTGGATTGGCAAATGATTATGCCAAAAAAGCAATAGCTTCTCCTCGATAGTTCTTTCCTGATTTATCATTCTGCGTAACCACCAACCTTTCAAAGACCATATTCTTGTGCCTTCTATATCTTCATCCCATTCTGCGCCAATAAATGTTTTTCCAAAAGGAACAGTAGGATCTTGCTTATCACTATCATTGTAATCATTGACAGGTAAATCCAAAGGCGTAGTTGAAGGAGTTAATAATTCTTCAACTGATTGAGCCACCGTTTTACCTTTGAAGTGTACAACGTCAGCGTATTTTGCACCAAAAGTTGTTCGCCGCAAAAGATGTGAAATTTGTTTTACACCCCAAGTTCCAGTGTAGGGCTCAAGTCCAGCTATGATTGGAGGCCTCATTGGAATAGAAAAAGCTTCCTGCTTTTCAGATCCTTTTTCCAAAGTAGCGGCCTTGCTTAAGAAATCATGAGATGATTCATTTTTAGTTTTTTTCTCTTTGAAAAAATCGAGAAAGGAACGTCGATTCATATCGATAGAATTTTTTAGTGAGTAGGATTATAGTACTTCAAGAATTAATCCAACAGTATTCGGGATTGACACCTTTTAAATAATACCCTTAAAAAATAAACTACCCTTAGCCTGTTTTATTTTTCTTCCTAAAATTATTAAATTATTTTTGATAAGTAAAGTTGAATTGATACATAAAAGCAAAATTGTAAACTCCTTGCAATGTTAAGAGCAGTTCTAAAAAAGAAAAGCCCGAACCTCTTTCGAGATTCGGGCTTTCTATAAGAAAATTATATATTCTTAGTATGACCAAAGGTCATGCTCAAAATTGAAGATTTGTTGCTTGATTTTATCTGCTTCTAAAAGTAGATCTACACCTGTAAGGTAACTTTGCAGACGACGGTCATAAACGTTAGACTCTTTGAAGATATAACTCGCGAAAGTTCTTCTCTCCATCAAATCTTCCCATGTTACTGGTGAAGCGTCGTTACCAATATTGAATACTCTTTCACGAGCAAGAATCTCTCTTGCTTCAGGATAGTATATCCAGAACATTGGTTGTTCATACAAGAAATTACCAGCATCATCCGTGATATCTCTCAAAGGAGCGATTCCAAGAATTCTAACCTGCATAGTTGAAGATTCTTCATCAAAGAACCAGATCTCTTTCAATCTAAATCGTTTGATATCCTCTGGGTTGATTTCATTACGAACAATTTGAATTTGCTCCTCGTAAGTCTCTGGATCGAAGGTAATTACGGTATCTTGAGTTGCGCCCATGGTACCTACTTCGTCTGGAGTAAGAGGTGTTGTAAATTTATCATCCTCCGTACTATAAGCAGTAACATCACCACTTGTAGCAGATTCCATCAAAATCGTGAAAAACGGTCTTTCAGGATAAGCAAAAGGAAGGTTCATTTTTTCTCTAACATCAACAACTCTCCAAATTCTTTTTTCCCAAAAAATATCAGCTTCTCTAATTGGATCGTAAGCTAAGACTCTCTTCTCAGAAGTGATACGTTTTGCAACAATATCATCTACTGGACCTTCGTAGTCATCATCTTCAAATTCAACTGGATCACTTGATTCGGTCATAATGTTTTCTGGTACCTGAGCAATAGCAGGTGTTACCATCCAACAAAACAATCCAACGATTAAAAATTTTAGCGCAATCTTCATTTTGAATAAATTTTAATAAAGTATTTTATCTAATATTGAATACAAGGGAGTTAATCTTACGCCCTGCACTATCACCCGGACATCTTGCTTTTACGTCACGGAAGAAGTATGTATCACCTGGTTTCGCAGCATTAACGATTCTCTTAGATTTAGAATTGTATGTACCACTTGGATTAATAGATTCAATCGGGTCTTCACGTTTTGGTACACGTACCACAGTAAAACCTTGAATTCTACATTTCGCATCGAAATCGAAATTATCCAACCAAGCAATCAAACCTTGTTGTGCTTTAAATTCTCCATTACCCATTCCTCCATCTTCTTTTTTACCAAGACGAGCAACTGGATCAGGAATACGTTTTACACGGAATTCCTTACTGGCTTTTAGCTTACCGGCGCTTACATTGATTTTACAAGGTTCTGGTCTGGTAACAGTTGCTACCCAAGTATTAGAACCTTTCTTTTTCAATTTTCCTCCACCTCCGCTCATGCTTACTTTCAAATCATTTGAATTTGTACCAGCAGCAGAAACAGAAATTGGATTTTCAACACCAATGTAAAATACGTTCATTTTATCAGCAGAAACTGCTACAGAACGCTCACCAACTTCGTAGCTAAATTCTGAATCTCCACGACTAGTCTCGCCTGTCAATGGATTCTTTACAGCAGCAGTCAATTTAAGTGTTCTTTTACCTAAAGTATTTGCAGTTTCTGTAAATACAACCTTACCATCTTTATTTGGTCTTTTAGATTGACCATTGATAGTAATTGTCACATCAGATGGGTTAATTTGATCAGAGTAAGTACCAACTGATACTTCTGCCTCAAATTTTTCACCTTTAATTACGTATCCTTTCTTTGCATTAATTACAGGAAAGAATTGATTAAATTCAACTACACGACCACCAGACAACTCAGCCAACTGGTTTACACCAGCAGATTCAGCATTCTTAGCATCCGTTACGATTTGAGTTAATGTAGGTAGAACAGCAGCAACTGGCATCTGACGGAACTTGTAGTCAGACCAACTGGTTTTTCCTTTTGATTCTTTCCAATCATCCGTAACTCCAAGAGTAAGATTGGCATCAAAATTAGCCAACTTTGTCTTAATCTCTTCAGGTTTCAAACCAAATGTTTTTCCGTGTTCAGTCAAAACATCATTGTATGCTTTAAGAATGTTTTCTCGGGTAGTACGAATCTTACCTTCAATTTCATCACCTAATTTTTCATTAACCATCAGGTGAGTTGTAACATCCTTGTTTTTCAAACCTTTGAGTTTGTATCGCTTACCTTCTTTCATAAGGTAATCGCCATCATCTACAACACCATTCTTATCACCAGAACCATCAATCAACTTTACTCTAACCCCATCCATGTAGGAAGCGAAGCCTTTAACTTCTTCTCTAATTGCTTCAATTGCAGGTTGGAGTGGTCGATATTTTTTCTTTGCATCTTCCTTCAAAAGGTTGTTTAACCCATCTACGGTAGCGTCCAAAGATTTATTAGTGTTGGCATTAGTGGTAGCCAATGATTTATCAATAGAAAGGAATGCATTCATTACCTCAGCAGAGACATTCAATGCAAGCAGTGCTGTAAGAACCAAATACATAAGGTTAATCATCAACTGCCGCGGCTCCTTTGGAATAGACATATATTATGTTTTTTCGTTTTTAAAAAAATAATTCCAAAAAGCTATAATAAAATAGCAGTTAATAATTAAGCGTTACGGTTTGGATTCATTGCAGAAAGCATGTTTCCGTAAACACCATTCAATGAACCTAAATTTTGGTTCAGAGCTTCCATGTTATCTTTATATTTCTTAGCATCATCAGTTGTACTAGCAAGTGTTTCCATTGCTGAATTTAACTGAGAATAGAAGTTATTCATTGAAGATAATTGGTCTTTCGTATTTGAAAAATCAACTTCTTGTAATGCTTTTAAGGAAGAAAGACTACCAGACATTGTTTGTAGTTCACCTACCATATTACTCAAATGTCCTTCTACTTTTTCACCATCCAGAGCTTTAGCCATAGGGCCAGCATCTCCAGCAGACAAAGGAGCTATATTTGAATTATAAGTATCAAGACCTGGATATAATTTTTCCCAGTAGTAATCTTTTTCTGGTCCGATAAGACCTAAAAATAAAAAGATAAAAGCTTCTATCAATAATCCCGCAGTTAACATTTCACTCGCGAACGGTAAACTTTCAAGCTTGAAAAGTGCTCCCACCAATACAATCGCAGCCCCAACTCCAATAAGTAAGTTTTTAAGATATTTGAAGCCTTTAGATTTTAAAAAACTCATTGTTTCTAAATTTAAATAGGTTAGTTAAAAATTTTCGTGAATAGTAATAAAATGAGATTGTAACTAACAATCCACAAAATAAATAATGTCTTTGGTTTGAAAAGTAACAAAAAGAAATGAAACAGGTAGGTAATAATGTTGATATCTCATTTTGAAAAAAAATGGATACTCCGCTTTGAGAATTGGAGTATCCATTTTTTGTTTTTGATTTGCTTAGAAATCGTTGAGTGAACGACCTAAGAATGTAAGTGCACATCTGAATCCGATGTAAGACTTTGTAGTGTCTTGATATTCCCAGTGACGAACACCAGTTTGCAAAAAGAATCCAATATCTTTCCAAGAACCACCTCTAATTACCTTTCTTGTGTAAGAAAGTGGGTCTCCTTCTTGAACATCATATCTAATGTCTGGATTCAAATCGTGAATGAATGAGTATGCATTTTCATTGTATGCAGATGAAGTCCATTCAGCAACGTTTCCTGACATATTGAATAATCCATAGTCGTTAGGAAAATATGCATCAGCTTTCACTGTATATAATCCACCATCTTCTGGATAATCTCCACGACCAGGTTTGAAATTTGCTAACAAACAACCTTTTGCATTACGCAAATAGTATCCACCCCATGGGTAGGGAGCCAAATCATGTCCTCCTCTTGATGCGTATTCCCACTCATGCTCATATGGCAAACGGAAATCCTCAGTTGAAAGATCACCTGATTGAGTTTGATATGTATCCCAAAGACGTGTTCTCCAGTAACAGAATGCATTGGCCATGTGCCAATCAACTCCTACTGTTGGATAATCATCAAAAGCTGGGTGCCAGAAGTAATTTCTGGTCATTGGCTCATTGTATGAGTATGCAAAATCTCTAATCCAAGTTAAAGTATCTGGATAGATATTGATTTTATTCTTTTTGATATGCGCATTTCTTGGTTGCGTCATATCTCTGTTGCTTGCTGCAGCTTTCCAATCATACCATTCATATTCGTAGTCGAATAATCTAGTATCGATTTCTCTTTTACCAGCAAACTGATCATCGCCTTGGAAGTACATATCTTCAAGGATTTCATCTTCCCAGTCGATTTCGTATTCCCAATCTACTTTTTGGTCACCCGATACCTCATCTTCGATGTAATGGTCCAATAAAGTGTGTGCGATTGAATCTCTCACCCAATATACAAACTGACGATACTCGTTATTTGTAATTTCGGTGTCATCCATGTAAAATCCTTGGATAGAGATTGATTTTGGACGTTGAACATGCGTATTGCTAATGTCTTCGTCACCTGCTCCAATATGAAGCGTACCAGATGGTACATAGACCATACCGTAGGGATTAATACCTTTCCAAGATGGACGTTCGGTTACACCGATTAATTGACCATTTTGACCGCCCCCACAGGAACTTAGAATGATAGCTGCGAAAGCTATGACAGAAAAGGATCTAAGTAGTTTTTTCATGCTAAAACCTAAATTTTCCTTCGTTAATTAAATTTACGACCAAATATAGCCGCTTTGTTAGTATTTGCAAAAAAAATGAAAAGCGTTTTTATTAAACACTAAATATCTTTTTATTTTGACTTTGTTGTTGTTGTTGTTGTTGTCCTTAACTTGAAAATCCTTGATGGATTACGTAGACACTAAATATTACGTTTAAAACAAACGCTTATAGTTAGATTCAAGGTGGTTTAATAGGGTAAAATGCGAGTGAAAAATGCAAAGTTACAAAAATCTTGGATTGTAGATCATTTTTGGCAATTTACCTTTGCCTATTTCTTCTTTCAAAGTGTATTTTAACAATATTTCATGCGAACCATCATTGACATTTGCCAAATATGAAGTGGAAATATCATAATTATAGGCCAACATCATACGTTTTGAGATTTGCCAACCGCCAAAAATAGATACACCATCTAAACTATTAGCATCAAATCCTCTTACTCCTCCTCCCACAAAAATATTGCCATCAACTTTAATTTGAAGACTCATGTCACTTTGCAATTCAATAAAATCGCTTTTCAAAAATATACTGGGAATTAGCGCAATTCTTCCTGTCAAATCTATCTCGTAACTTCCCATAAAGTATAAATGCCGATTGAGTGGTAAAGCAACAGTCACGTAACTGACACTTGGCTCATTAAGATTTTTCATTGATGCGCCTAAACTCAATTTTTTACTTTTAAAAAATACTCCTAATCCAAATGAAGGAGTTAATGCACCAAGTCTATTCGTAGGCAGTAAATCATCGTTATGATTTATTTGTCCGTCAATGTATATGCCATCGGGCGATTTAAGTTGCGTTCCATCCCAATTAATTTGTGTTAAATCTACATTGGTCCCGATGCTCAAAGTTCCCGTATTCATTTGCAATTGATAATTGTACTGCAAAGAGAAGTTAGAATACCGCCTCGCTCCTATCCGATCATTTTCAAATGACAATCCAATTCCACTACTCAAAAAGTAAAGTGGCATATGTGTCGTAAGGGCTTGTTGAGATGGTGCTCCGTTGAGCCCTGCCCATTGCCCCCTAAATACTCCTGTCAAACTAAGTGACTCCTCCATGCCTGCATAAGCAGGATTGAATAGCGACGGATTAAGCATATACAAACTATACTGTGTTACTTGTTGTGCTTTTCCGATTATTGCCAAACTTAGAAATAGGAGGAGGAGTAAATTTTTTATCATATATATTACTTGGACGGTACCTTAACGTTACTAATTATTTCTTTATTGAACGTGTTAACAAAAAATAATTATTTAATAGTGTTAAAGTTCGAAGTTTACTCTATGAGGTAATAGGCTGCTGTAGAATAAAAATTTCTAATAAAAGGAATACTTGAAGTAAAAGCGGGTTGCTTCATAACCCTAAATCCAAATTTGAATTTGTAAATAGGATTCGTGAAAAAATATTGCTTTTTCACCACCTTCATTTCGCTTTGCTTTGTAATTCTTTCAAATCGCTCAACACTTATTCCAGTTGATTTAATTTCTAAAAGTTCTTTCTTTACATTTTCGGGTTCCCCAAACATCGAAAGTATTCCTTTATATATAGGACTAGGCAATAAGTGAAACCAAGGCAATACTCTCAAGAATTTACTTCTTGTAATTTGTTGATGGCCTCCAAAGGGCATATACCATGGTGGAAATCCAAAAAATATTTTCCCATTAGGTTTTAAAAATTTCTTTAATTGTGGAATTACATTTTCTTGATTGGGAATGTGTTCTATGACATCCTTTAGAATTATTAAATCAAATTTTGTCTTTAAATCTTTATCTACATCAATTTTATAAATATCTCTATTGATAAAATCGACCGTTCCTGATTCATAATCTTCCTTTAAAAACTTTTTTGCCAGTTCGATTCGACCATCAACCAATTCGATACCAAGACAAATATTTCCTTTTTCTAAAAAAGCTTTTAAAACGCCTGCCTCTGCACAACCGACCTCCAGGACATCTAACTTTTTAGAGAAATCAAATTCACTTTCTAAAAAAGGAATGATATAATCTCGTGTTGTCCAATACTGGAAGTTAAAATACCGCTGTTTATCTTTATGAAAATCGAACATGATAATTTTTTGTGGACGCAAAAGAATATCAATCATTTGACATCTGCAAGATAACTAACGGTAATTTTTCAGAATGGATTCGATATAGGGTTGGTTAAAAAAAGTTGCCATGTTATTCCTAATTTTGTTCGAAAAATTAAATGAGAAAATTTTACGCTCTTTTCGCAATCGTTTCTGTGCTTGGTTGTTCAGCTACCGCCCCTGTAACCCCTACTCTTCCATCTTTAAAAGAAAAAAAGGTGCTTATCGTATGGGGTGGTTGGAATGGCCATCAGCCTGACAAATATGCCTTTCTTATGGAAAAATGGCTGAAGGAGGAAGGTGCCCAAGTGTTCGTCTCAAATTCTTTGGAAATTTATTCTGACTCATCATTCATGCAATCATTGGATTTGATATTGCCCTACTGGACAATGGGAACGCTTTCAAAAGAACAATCTAAAGGACTTTTGAATGCAGTGAAAAATGGAGTTGGCATTGCTGGCTGCCATGGGGGATTTGGAGATTCATTTAGGAGCAATACTGATTATCAATATATGGTGGGTGGTCAATTTGTAAGTCATCCAGGAGGAGATAGTACAGCTTACACAATTAATATGACTGATACCAATGATCAAATTACTGAAGGCGTATCGGATTTTGAAATTTTATCAGAACAATATTATATGTTGGTGGATCCGAATGTTCGGGTTTTAGCAACGACTACTTTTGATGGAAACCATGATGCATGGATAGAAGGCGCTATAATCCCTGTAGCTTGGAAGAAAAACTATGATAAAGGAAGAGTATTTTATTGTTCAGTTGGTCACAACCCTGCAACATTTGAGGTGCCTGAAGTTTGGACAATCTTAACCAGAGGAATAAAATGGGCAAGTGGTAGCAAAGGAGGCGAACTCACAACATTAGTGAGTCCAGTTTACCACAAATAAAAGGAATATAATTTTGGTTCTTAGACAATTTCTAAAAATTGAATTTGTCTAAGAACACTCTTTTGTATCAGTAAAGTTAGTTTAACGAAAAGGCAGGAATTTCTTCCTCTATTCCATTGTAAAAAGTCAACATACTAACTTTTGAATCCATGTATTTAGTAAGTGGCAAAGTGCCCATCAACTCCTTAACTTCTTCTTCAGAGTTGGCATTTACTACTGCCCACATTTTCAAATTTTCAATTGAAAGTGCGTAGTTCACTATTTTACCCTCTCTAAACAAACGATTTACTTTAGCTCTTTGATGTGGGATTTTCTCCATAAATTCCTCAGTAAAACTCTCAGGCAAAGAAAAATCCACCATGTATTGATAGTCTGTTTGCATGTTTGTCTAATTTGCCGCAAATGTATGCGAATATTTTATAATGTAAAATTGCAAAGCGGTTGTTACTTAATACAAAATACTAATATCACGCCAAACAGATAGACTTTTCAATCATAGCTCGAACTATCAATGATATAAAACATTGATTGTCAATTAATTACACTGACAAATAAAATCGGCCGATAAATTTGTTATTATTTTGCTAAAGTAAATAAATACCATGAGATAGGTAGATTGATGGGTTGGTATTTAGTAAGTCACTAAAGGATTTTTTTCAAAAATAGAAAGGAAATATTGCAACTTAAGGAAAGTAAATAGTTGGCTTTTGCTGAGATTTTATAGATAAATTGGTGAATGACAAAACACTATAACCATGAAACTATTTAAAAAATGAACTTCATTTTTTTTCACCGCACATAGCGTAGTCATTAATATCTATTTCCTCATAAAACCAATCGGAGTAAAAGTCTTTGTCTCAATTTCCTCAATAATTTCATTCATTTCATCTTCCGAAATAATTTTCATTTTTTTCAACCACTCTACTCTTTCTTTTTTGGCTTCTATGGTTTCTGACTTTTCCCATTTGAGATATTTGGCTTTGTATGCTTTTTTGATTCGAGAAACAGTTTCTTCTATAAATGTATCAACCTCCATTTCGCTTGGCTGATCTTGGAAAAATTCAATTGGACGCTCTCCACCTGTCAGCAAAATGGTTCTCTTTTTTGCACCAAATTTGGTCACTAAAAACAAGCCTAAAAATAGACCACTCAATATGGACCAAACGACCAAATAAAGAATAGACCACTTTGCCACTAAAAAATAAATCAACACACCAAGTTGGGTAAGAAACAAAGACAGAAATATGAATTGAAGATGCAAATCGCGGGCGTTTGATTTGTAGGTTCTGACACCCAAGTGTAAATAATCAATCGAGAATTCATCTTCTTCGCCAAGCGAACTTTCAAAAATCTCAATCTCATCTTTTCGAAGTTTGAAGACCTTTTTGGTAAACTTCCTTTTTTGATAAAGTTGTTTGCTCATACTTATTTGAAATTTTGGAACAAAAAACTAACGAATCCTATTCTAAAATAGTTCTTTTTCAACTCACAATTTAGAAAGTACCACATGAAAATGTGGGTTTACATACTAATATTTATACCTAAGTTTGCATTACCAGTTGGAAAACAACTTTAAATAATTTCCAATTAACCTTTTGAAAGTAGTTTTTGTGTTAATATAGTTCTGAAGCCATGCCCCTCGTATGGCTTCATTTTTTTTTTGGTTAAAAAATTAACCGAATCGAAAATAATACGTCATATGATTGGAACTCAATCATAGATTTATGAAAAACATATTTGCTACTTTTTATCTTTTAATCTTCCTTTCTGTTTGTTCTTTCGGACAAATCAAATTTGACGATGCTTTTAATATTTCTAAAAAGAGGAGTTGTTACGATTTGAATATTGAAAAAATCGATATTTCTAAAAAACACCAAAAAGAAAACTCATCAAATACACTTAAGGTCAAAATCCTACTCAATAATATCGGAACCATGACGTTCGAACAAAGCGCAAATGCCTGTTTAGAACTTTATGACATCACGGGTACTGAAAGTATCAAATTAGAAAGTTGGGATTTTAATAAGCTCGATATAAACGAATCAGAAGTTTTTGAGTGGGAAAAGTCATTTTCTACTGATGACCAAATGCCTACCAATTTTGAAGCGAAGATTGTTTTGAATGGCACTTTTGGCGAGTGTAATCTTTTCAACAATAGTCGATTGGAGGAACGAGGGAACTAAAAGCCTAACCCCTCTTACATAATTAAAAACATTGTAAAAAAAGCCCTGCCGCAAATGCGACAGGGCTTATCTAACATAAACTCTGAAATCTAATTTTCTACTGCTTCACTACCCTCTTGGTGAGACTCTGCTCTCCATTCGTAAGTTGCAGTAGGTACATGCCGTTTTTGTACGCTGACAAATTGAGGGTTGCTTGATTTTCTCCTGCAACACCCTGCTGCTCTACTTTGTAAAGCAACTTGCCCGTAACATCTCTAACCAGTATTTCTACTTCTTGGTCAGTTGATAAATCATAGACCATCGTCAATTCGCCATTCGTTGGATTTGGATATACTTTCACCTGTTCGAAGGTGGTAGTACTCAATTCAATTTCTTCTCCATTTAGAGTAGCAATTTGATTTGAAATCGATTTCATTTGTAATGGACATTGACTGTCTCCATTTATTGTCCAACTACTGTTGCCTATCAAATTACCACGCTCAACAATTGATGAACAATACTCCAAGGTACGTGCATCTAACCTTACACCTGATTTTACACTTTGACTTCCCCAACCTATTAAGGTATTGTCATAGTTTGAGGTACTCAATGCAGCGTAAGATAAAGCATGCGTCATTGAAGTAACATTCTTTATATTCCAGCTACCCAAATCTGCATCAAATTGCTTGGCGTTATAGAACATATATGCCATCGACTTCACAAAGGAAGTATTAGGAATATCAGTAGCATTATTCACAACATTCACAGCGCTAGCGAAGGCTGAATTCATATTTCTCCATTCATTATCTCCCCACTTCTCTATACTCTTCAATTTTGGTTTGCTTGCACCAGCTCCCTGCATATAGATTTGTGGAAATAATCCTGTGATTTTAACAGTATATAATCCTGGTGCTGAATAAATATGAGTTGCGTAAGTCGCATGACCTGAAGTTGTTATTCCGTCACCCCAATCTACAGTATAATCAAACCCACCACCTGCTGTTGGTATTTTTATTTCCTCATTAGAGGTTGTGGTCTCCCAAGTTGTGACAAAGGCATCTGTTATTCCAATAATAGGACATGATTTTGCATCACCAGTAATGTTCCAACTATGACTATTGATTAGAGCCGTTCTTGCAACATCGCTATCACAATATTTCAATGAAATCGCTCCTAATTCCACTCCATTCTGAACTGCTTGAGACTCCCAACCTATAAGGGTGTTATCATAATTTGAATCTGACAGACCACTCAAGGTCAACATATCCTTCATCGTAGTTACCATTTCTACATCCCAGCCACCAAGATTTTGATCAAAAGCACCAGCCAAGGTAAACATGGAAGACATGTCTGTTACGCTTGATACATCCCAACTACTTATATCTCGATTGAAGGCACTTGCAAATGCAAACATTGCAGACATATTTTCTACATTCGATACATTCCAATTATCAATATTACCATTGTAATTACTTGCTAACTGAAACATTGCAGACATGTCTGTTACATTTGATACATCCCAACTGTCTATATTACTAAATTGATTGAAATTGGTAGCATTAAAGAACATTCTCGACATATTGGTAACTCCTGATAAATCTGGATCATCAGATGAGACTACATAGAAGTTTGTAACTCCTGCAAATGCTCTTTCCATACTCTCCCAAGCAATATCACCCCATTGTATAACTGCTCTTATTTTATCTTTATCACCAGTATTGTTGAAATAGATTGCCGGAAAATCTCCGTCTATTTTAACAACTTTCACTCCTGCTGATGAATAAGTATGGGTAGCATCTCCGCTATGATTAGTCATCGTACCATCTCCCCAATCTACTGTATAATTGTAGCTAAACCCAGGATTCGTAGGTATCGTAATTGACTCACCAGCCGCTACTTCCCATGTTGTTTCGAATGCAGCTGCAAATGTGTGGCATACAATAACCTCTACATCATTTGTTTTTACAACAGTACAACTATTACCATCTGTATGCGTGTAGCTAATCGTATGTACACCTGCTCCTGCTGCAGATGGATCAAAATCATAAGTTCCATCTCCATTGTCTGTAATACCAGGTCCGCCATAGATTCCTCCTGATGGAGTTCCTCCTGTCAAGCCAGATTGTACCCCTGCCTCAATACATAAATCAGATGGTGCCGAAAACGTTACGATAGATAAGCCAAAAACTACTATCTCATCATTTGCCGAAACGTCACAACCATCTCCATCTGTATAGGTATAAGTCAGTGTTGTTGGTCCTGCAGAAGCTACTGCTGGATCGAAGTCATAAGTTCCATTTCCATTATCTGTTACACCAGCACCTGAGTAAACTCCCATATCTCCTGGAGCTGCTCCCATAGCTGGTGAACCTCCGCTAAGACCTGATTGTACTCCTGCATCTACACAGAAATCAGGCGTACCCGAAAAGGCAACTGTTGGTAAAGCAAAAACATCCGTCATTCCAGAAGATGCTGCTGTACAACTATTACCATCTGTATAAGTATAGATAAGTGTATAAGAACCGACTCCTACCCCTGCTGGGTCGAAATCATAAGTTCCATTTCCATTATCGGTTACGCCTGAGCCACTATAGACTCCTCCAGCTGGTGTTGCTCCTCCTAAACCTGCTTGTACTCCTGCATCTATACAGAAACCCAAAGGTGGTGTAAAAGACACTACAGGTAAGGCAAATACTTCTACATCATCTGAAAATGAAGCTGAACATCCATTAGAGGCTGTTATATCATAAGTTACCGTATGTACTCCAACTCCTGCGGCTGCAGGGTCAAAACTATAAGTCATTCCATTTCCATCATCGATTACACCAGTTCCACTATATACTCCACCAGTTGGTGTTGCTCCGTCAAGTCCTGCTTGAACTCCTGCATCAACACATAAATCATCTAAAGTTACAAATGCAGAATCTCCCACATCAATAGTTATATCATATCCATAAAAACACTGAGCTCCTGCGGCTGAATTTGAAACAGCAACAGATATTGTATTTGTACCACCAGCAACAAAAGCTGCTTGTATCGCAGGTGTCATAGTTACCATATACGTCTGTGGTATATTGGGATCACTTGCAATAGATTGACACGAACATCCAAGGCCAGTTGCTGTTCCTGACGCTATTGATACTCCATTTAAGAAAAATTCTACATCACCTGAACAGGCTCCATATATTAATACGTCAATATTAGATAAGGTACTTCCAGGAGTATTAGTATCAGTGAAATCTCCTAAACTTATTGGAGGGGCATTATCAAAAGCACAATCATAAGTTCCATCGATTCCTGGGTTCCCACAGATACCTCCAACAGCTGGGTTTGCAGCCGTATTTACATTATAAGTTGTTGAAATTGGTGCACCTCCACTTGGAAAAACAAGTACTTCTACATCATCTGACGAGGAAGCACTACATCCATTCACATCTGTAAAGGTATACGTAATCGTATGGGTTCCTGCTGTAGCTGCCGCTGGATCAAAACTATAAGTCATTCCATTGCCATCATCGGTTACACCAGGGCCACTATATACGCCGCCTGAACCGGACGGCATTCCGCCACCTAAACCAATTTGGACGCCGCTATCAATACATATATCTATTGGCGCAGTAAAGCTTACCACAGGTAATGCAAATACTTCTACATCATCTGACACTGAAGCACTACAACCATTTCCATCTGTATAATCATATGTTATCGTATGTGTTCCAACTCCAGCTGCAGCTGGGTCAAAACTATAAACGCCACCTGACTCTGTTACTCCTGTTCCACTATAGGTTCCTCCTGCAGGAGTTGCACCTGAAACAATTACTGTTCCAGCATCAATACATAAATCAGATGGAGCAGTAAACGTTAGTGCTGGTAAAGGCAATACTACTACATCATCAGTCGCTGTAAAAGTACATCCATTTGCGTCTGTAAATGAATAGGTGATTGTATGTGTACCTGCCCCTGCTGTCGCTGGATCAAAATCAAAAGTCAATCCATCTCCTCCATCGGTAACGCCTTCTCCTGAATAGACGCCTCCTGAACTAGATGGTAAACCACCTCCTAAGCCTGATTGGACTCCAGCATTTTCACATAGATCTGATAATGTTGTTGTAAAATTCACATTTGTTACTCCATAAACGGTAATTATATCGGTATCTGAGTTAGCACATCCATTCCCATCTGTATAAGAATAGGTAAGCGTATGCATTCCTGCCCCTACTGCTATTGGATTGAAACTAAAAGTCATTCCATCACCATCATCTGTAACTCCAGAACCTGAATAAACGCCGCCTGCACCGGATGGGCTACCGCCACTCAATCCAGTTTGTACGCCTTCATTAATACACACAGCTGAAGTCCCTGTGAAGGTAACTACAGGCAAAGCAAATACTTCCACTACATCCGAAGTCGAATTTGAACAACCGTTTGCATCTGAAAAAGTATAAGTTAATGCATGAATACCTGCAGTAACTGAAGCTGGATCAAAGCTATAAGTCATGCCATTTCCATCATCTGTAACTCCTGCACCACTATATACTCCACCTTGAGGTAATGCTCCTCCTAAACCAGTTTGTACGCCTTCATCTATACACAAATCTGCTAATGCAGAAAAGTTCACTACTGGTAATCCAAACACTTCTACATCATCTGACGCTGAATTCATACAACCATTTCCATCCGTATAAGCATAGGTTATTGTATGTGTTCCAACTCCAGCTACTGCAGGGTCAAAGCTATAGGTCACACCATTTGCATCATCTGTAACTCCTGGGCCACTATATACACCACCTGTTGATGTTCCGCCGCCTAAGCTTGCTTGAACGCCTGCATCTACGCATAGATCTGCTGGTGCGGTGAACAATACTACTGGTAATGCAAATACTACTACATTATCTGTCTTTGTATTTGTACAACCAGTTGTTGCATCTGTATAACTGTAAGTAATCATATGAGTACCTAATCCAGCTGCTGCTGGGTCAAAGCTATAATTCATTCCATCACTACCATCTGTTACTCCCGGTCCACTATACACTCCACCAGATGGAGTCGCACCAGAGCCAGATTGAAGTCCTGCATCTATACACGCATCTGCTAAAGCTGTGAATAACAAATCTGGTAATGCTATTACTTCTACAACATCCTCAGCCGTTTCCATACAACCATTTGCATCGGTGAAGGAATAGGTAATGGTATGAGTACCTACTCCTGCTGTGGCTGGATCAAAATCATAGGTCATTCCATCTCCATTATCAATAACGCCAGCTCCTGTATAAACTCCACCATATGGGGTTCCAGTTCCAGTGCCTTCGCCTGTTTGTAAACCTGCATTTAGACATAAGTCATTAAGTGCTGTAAATGCAACAATCGACAATCCAAATACTTCTATCATATCGGAAGCTGAACTAATACAGCTATTCCCATCTGTATATTCATAGGTAAGCGTATGCATTCCAGATCCTGCTGCTGCTGGGTTGAGATCATAGGTTCCATCTCCATTATCAATTACGCCCATACCTGAATAAACCCCGTTATCTCCTGGAACTGTTCCTTGAGATGGGCTACCGCCGGTAAGGGCAACTAATCCATTATTTAAACATGCATCTACTGGTGCTGTAAAAGTTACTACTGGTACCGCAAATACTTCTACATTATCTGATGCTGAATTTGTACAACCATTTGTATCTGTATAATCATACGTAATCGTATGTACTCCTACTCCAGCTGCTGCTGGGTCAAAGCTATAGGTCATTCCATATCCATCATCTGTTACTCCTGGACCTGAATAGACGCCTCCTAAGCCTGAAGGCATTCCGCCACCTAATCCAGTTTGTGCGCCTGCATCTACACATAGATCGGCTGGTGCCGTAAAGGAAACTGTGGGTAATGAAAATACTTCGATATTATCACTCGCAGTTGCTAAACAAGGCGGAATAATAATAGTTATGCCAAAATCTTGACTACTACTTGTACTAGGATTCCAACTTGATAAATCTGACGAAACAACGTTGTTCCCAGAAGATTTAGATGTCCATGCCCAATTATCACCTTCACCTGTTGTATTAGTATAAATTGAAAGCCAATAAGTCGTGCCTTGAGTCACATTAAAATTAATGGAAGCCGAATAACTGTGTACATTAAAACCAGAAACCTTAAAAGCTTCTATTTTCCTATTGACAGTGTTTCCAATATTTTGTGAAAAAAGTAAGGCATCAGGACCTGAATTATCACTGTAAATATTTATGGTAAAATTGTCCGACACGGGAGGTGTATCATCAAAAGCATACATCCCTGTCCAATTAATAATATTCAAATTTCCTGAATTAGAAGCGATAAAATCATCTGCCATGTATTGAGGATAATCCACGTCCGAGAAATATCCATTATCTCCTGTGGTGAAGGTAAAGCCATTATTAGAAGTTGCGGCTGGATATGTATATTGGATCGTATGGATTCCAGCCATTGCCGCAGCTGGATCAAAACTATACGTCATCCCATTTCCATCATCTGTTACGCCTGGGCCAAAATATGTGCCACCTATTGGAGTCCCACCTCCTAAACCTGTTTGCACACTTGCGTCAAGACATAAGTCTGCGGGGGCAGTGAAAATCAATTGCGGAACGCAATTTCCTGAAACACCATTTGCTGAGCCATCAATCCAATTAGAAGACAAGCCGCTTAGCGCGAAATTCGTCAGCGTTCCGTCGTTGTTATTTGCTGTAACATCTGTCAAAGTTGTAACTCCTGAATTATTCGCTCCAACGTTTCCGGAATTGAAATTGTAATATGCTTTCAAATTCATTTCTGTACCTGCACGTTCACATTCCATACCCGCTGTAATCTCAGCTTCACAAAGAGCACGATCCCAAATCTTAACTTCATCCATTTTTCCATTCCAGTTTCTTCCAGAAAAGAATGATTTACCAATATAAATTGGATTGGGTGAAGATTTAGGAGGGAGGGTTGAAGGTGTTGAGCCTATCAAATTACCGTCCACATAAAGTAATAAGTCTGAACCATCCCAAACTGCAGCAACATGTTGCCACTGGTTTAATGATAAAGTATTTGGAGAAGTTAAAATTGCTGAATATCCCCCAGCATGATGATAACTTAAATCAATCCTTCCTGAATTACCCGCTCGCAAAACTATACTTGTTGTTGCCCCTTCTTGGGTAATTATTGAATTTGACCAATTATTGGGTCCAAAGTTATCGGCATACACCCAGGCTTCAACCGTAAACCCATTTGCACTAAACGGATCCCAAGTACCTATGTCGACATAATCATTCGTTCCGTCAAAATCCAAAGCTCCAGCTGGTATTGGTTGCCCGATAACCTTGACTGAGTTTATCAAAAAGGTAAGTAAAAAGGGATAAAAAATGTATTTGAAATTTTTCATTTTAGGTGTAGGTATTAGGTGTTATGTTATAAAAAGTTAATAGCGAATTAATGGCAATTTGTTGCCTTATCCTTTAGGTTCAGATTGGTTTACTTAGGGTATAAAAAGAGCCATATTTTATTTTTGGCAATAGCATAGAATGATCATAGCTAACAGCTATAAAATATTGTTAGGGCATATCTATACCCTGGCCTGAATTTTAAAGGGGAATTATTGTAATTAGAAAGTCGTACCGTGTGTAGAAGAGATTAAACTAAAAAGAAAACGGAGGCGTTTTCCATGATTTTTAGCTAATTGGGGGTTTAGCTAATATTGCTTTTCAATTAGGATGTTCGATTAAAATTTTCAACAAAATTTGATTTATATAGAATTAGTAATTCTGTACAAAAGCAGAAATTTAGCAAATCAATTGATGAAAACTCAACAAAGAATTGGCTGATAATTTAACCGATAATAAGAAAAGAATTTGGTACTATTTGATTGATAAATTTGTAAGATCAAATAATATGCCATTATCAAAAATTCATTTAAAATAAAATATTTTTGGTAAATGACATGGCACTTTTATGGGAATGACAAGTTTAGTAACCCGCTTCTGCAAAAAAGCCCTGCCGGAAAACCAATAGGGCTTGATATTTTTTCACATTAGGGTGTCTAAAGAAACTCGTCCTACAACTTCCCAAAATACTCCCTCGCCGCAGCCATCACCTTTGGCGCCAAAAGCAAAGTCGCCGTCATCGTAGGAATCGCCATCAACGCAAAAAATCCATCAATCAAATTGAGCATCATACTCAATGAAGTCGTTGCTCCTAAGATGATACTTGCGAGATAGAAATAATTGTAATAATGTTTTTTATCAGCCCCAATCAAAAAAGAGAGGCATTTACTACCATAGTATGAATACGAAAAAAGAGAAGAAATACTAAACGCAGCAATCGCCAACAACAATAAATATTGACCATACCCAGGAAATGATTGAGCAAAAGCAGCAGCGGTCAAACTCACACCATTATCACCAGATGTTTGCCAAACACCTGTTACCAAAATCGCCATTGCAGTAAGCGTACAGATAATCAAAGTATCAATGGCTGGGCCAAGCATGGCTACTAATCCTTCGCGCACTGGCTCAGATGTTTTGGCTGCACCATGTGCTAAAGGAGCGGTACCGATACCTGCTTCATTAGAAAATGCACCACGTCTGATTCCTAAAATAATAAGACCACCCACTACTCCACCGAGCATCGGATCACCTTTGTATTCATGCGCCGTAAATGCCTCTGTGAATATCATCATGAAATAATGAGGTACTTGATCAATATGAATTATTAGTATCGCAATTACA
>CALHBQ010000023.1 GCA_937930815.1 uncultured Saprospiraceae bacterium
TTAACATAAAAGGCATTATCGCCTCTCGGGTGTATCGTCCAATATTAGGGTATAAATGTTAGACCCTCGTTTATGAATTGTACTCACTTAACATAACCTATTCTTAGCCCTTCATTAGAGAGCAATCCTTCAACAATAGTTTATATTTACTTGAAATTTAATTTTTTTTCTTAAACATTACTTTTTAGGAAGAGGAGTTTTTTTAATTGAAGGTTTTCGAATGTCTATTGGTTTCTTAGTGCGCCTCCTGTACCCTAGGCAACAACACATCAAAAGAAGTTCCTTTACCAATTTCGCTGGCAGCAGATATAATTCCTTTGTTCAACTCAACCAATTCTTTCACGAGATGTAGACCAAGTCCTGTACCTTTTTCACCCGCAGTACCTTTTTCGCTTTTATCCTTTTTGAGTAGGAAGAGGTCGTTTATTTTATCTTTTTCCATACCAATGCCCGTGTCAGCGACTCTGATTTTAAGTTGATTATTTGCTTCTTCGAGTGCTTCAATTCTTATTTGACCTCCTTCGGGAGTATACTTTACCGCATTATCAACCAAGTTGGTTAAAATGGCAGAAAGGGCATTGGGGTCAGCAAAAACAGTAGTGCTTTCAGAGACGTTGTTGATGATTTGGATATTCTTTTCATTTGCAGGCGTTTCGAAAATAGTATGAATGTCTGCGACTAAATCACTTAATGATACTTCGATAGGATTGTAAGGCATCACGTCCCTTTGGGTAAGTGCCCAGTTAAGTAGATTATCTGTGAGTTTATTGAGAGAAAGCGCATTTTGTTCGATTTGATTTCCAAATCTATCAAGCCTCTCAAAGTCTTGTTTTTTGATGAGGTGTTTTACTTTCTTAGAAATACCTCTAAATGAAGCAGCTGGTTTGCGCAAATCATGGCCGATGATAGCGAAGATTCGATCTTTGGTGTGATTGAGCGATTCGAGTTGTTTATTTTGAGCGGAGATGAGTTGGTTTTTACGGCGGGCGTTGAAGAAGAAACCTAAAGCTAAAATTGCAAAGGAGCCAAACCCCATAGCCGCAGTACGAGTTTGTTTGGTTTCAGCTTTTAAGAGTTCTTCCTGTTGAGCTTGTTCAAGAACGAGTATTTCTTTTTCCTTTTGAAATTCGTTATTTAGTTTTAATGTTGTTATTTTTTTTAAATTTTCATCATTTCTTAAAGAATCTGAAGCTATTCTATATGCTTTCAAATATTTGAATGCAAGCGGGATATTGTTCTCACTTTCAAATACATTGTAAAGCAGTTCGGCAGCATCTCCTTTTACAGCTAAGTTTCCTGTTTTATCCCCATGCTTAAAAGCAGATAAAGCATATTTTTTCACTTGAGTTATATTTCCTTTTTGCTTATAATATTTTGCTAAATACAAATTTTGCTTTTGAATCAAAATCTCAGACCTCGCTACATTGAGCGAATCAGATAATCGGTAAGCTTTGAAAAAATTATCTAAGTCTCCTTTTTGCAAATAGGCATAAGAAAGTTCATTTGCGAACTCTGCTTTTACATTTGCGGATTCTTTTGGATGTTGAAGTCCTTGTTTAAAATACTGAATAGCTGAATCATACTCTTTTACCTGTAGTTTTATTAATCCGATTGAAGCCGCTGCTGTCATTTCTCCAAATGAAAACCCGATCCTTTTAGCTATATCATAGCTCTTCTCGTAATACTCGGTAGCTTCTTCATACTGCTCCATGTCCTTGTAAATGTCACCTAACATACGATAACAATCTGCTGCTTTATCAGGTTCGTTGCTTCTTTCCGCGACCTCAATTCCTTTAAAAGCATAATCAATTGCCTCTCCTTTTTGTCCTAATTTATTTTTTTGCTCGGCTAATTCCCTATATATAGCTGCCAATAAAAAATTAAAGTGGTTTTCTTTAGCTAATTCAGCCGCTTCAGTTAAGACTTTAACACCTTCTATTGGTCGCTCATGTCCAACAATCGATGCTTTGCGAAGTAAAGAATTGATATAATCATCATGAAGTTCGCCGCCCTGCTTAAGTGCTTCCAAAGAAAGATCAATGTGTTCCAAAGCTTTATCCATCTCCCCTTTATCTTTATAGTGATTGGATAGTGTACCGTGGGCGATCCCTGTGGTAGAGGGGATGTCCAAATCCTCTGCTATAGCAACAGCATCAAACAATACTTTTTCCTGTTTTTCGAGATCTCCAATTTGAGAATATAAATGGTTTAAAAAGAACAATCGATAAAGGGCAAACTCTATCTCTCCGTTTTTTATGTGCCAATCATGAGACTTCCAAATGTACTCTATGGCATTATCATAGTCACCTGTCATATTGGCTACTTCACCTTTATGAAGATAACTCCATGGCAACATAATTTTTGAATTGTTTTTAAGTGCCAACTGCTGAAGGGCATCAGCATATTCACCCATGGCGGGGTCTTGGAGAAAATTCATGACCTCTAAGACCTTTTCGTAAAGGTCCATTTTGTCCATATCAGACGTTGCTTGCTCAAGCAATAGCAAAAGGCTGTCTCGTTTTGCTTCTTGAGCATTGGAGGTGAATGGCGTTACAAAAAATAAGAGCAATATTGATAAGGTTAATAGGTATCTCATCTTTGGTGTAGTTTGCTTATTCGGAAAAAATTAAAATATGTCTCTTAGATAGAGGGAACTATAGCCAATAGTGCTTAAAATATCGAAAGTTATAATTTACTTTTTTATTAGTGAAATCAATTTGTGTAAATTTCAGTCATTTTTTGTTCAAAAGACGTTAGTTAAGTTTTACCAACTTAACTAATATATTGAATTCTGGGGGAAACCATAGTTTATCCCACAACGACTATACCCAATAATTATAAATTCATGCATTTCACCGATATAAATTATGCTTCGCCGAAAATCGCCAAGAGAAATAACATCTACAAAATTTAGTATTGGTAACTTGTGGATATTCTGGACCAAAACTCTATTCATAAAAGAATGAAAAATTTTAGTTTAAATATACTGATTGTCGAGGATGACGTCTCTCTTGCATTGGATTTGGAGTTGACTGTTGAAGAAATGGGCTACAATGTTGTAGCAATAGTGGATAACTCTAAAGATGCATTTAAAGCAATTGGGCACCATGACCCCGATCTTATTTTGATGGATATCGAACTTAATGGCAATTTATCTGGCATTCAGATTGCTGAAAAAATAGAGCAATTGGATATTCCGGTTTTGTATGTGACCAGCTTGAACGATCAAGTTCATTTTGAAAAAGCAAAACAAACGAACTATATCGGTTATATTGTCAAACCTGTAAACAAATTTACTCTTCGTTCTTCTATTGAAACAGCTTTTCGCACAGTAGCTAAGCAAGAAAAAAGTGAAGAGGAGAATGCTTTTCCGTATAAGAACACCGTTTTTTTTAAAAAACGGGGAATACTGCATCGAATCAGTATCAAATCAATTTTATATGTTAGTGCTGCTGATGATTATACAGTTACCACAACAGACAGTGGGGATTTTATTTCTTCGTTGAGGTTGTTTGAAATTCAAAAACTATTAGAGCCATTTGGTTTTGCCAAAGCACATAGAAGTCACTTGGTAAATTTAAATAGGGTTCAGTCAATTGATACCGATAAAAAAGCAATCTTAATTGGAGAACATGAAGTTCCTCTAAGCAGAACTTTTAGGGATGAAATTTACGAGAAAATTTCGTATTACAAATAAAAAGAAATTTCGTTATTGAATCCTTATTAGGCGATAGTTTGCAAAAACTATCGCCTAATTTTTTTGATTAGGAGCGGTGAAAAATATAAAAGGTGTCATTCGCCGAAGGATATAACCACTCGCCGAAATGTAAGTTTCTCATAGTCCACAAGTTAGGCTCACTATATAATTTTAGGATACTAAATAACGATTCTAAATTTTTTATCATGAAATTCAATCTATTCAGCAAAACTCAAAGTGTAGCTAAGTGGGTTTGGTTTTTGGCTCTTTTCATTGGAACCAATATTACATTAGAAGGTCAAGATATTGGAGGGCTGAAAGATAAATTGAACCCTAAAAAGTGGTTTGCAAATATGACTGAGGGCGATCCTTTCAAGGTAGCAGGTGGGGTGGGATTGAGTTTGAGGAATTATAACTCATGGAGTCCTGAAAATCGTCAACCTCCATTTTCTTATACCATTTCAGCCAATACGAATATAGGTCTTTATAAAATCAATGTGCCATTTTCGTTGGTTTATACTGGTCAGAATACATCTGCATCACACCCTTTTAATTTGGATGGATTAAAGGAAAGCGTAAAGAACAAATTCGTTAGGGTAGGAGCGAGTCCCTTTTATAAATGGGCAAAGGTGCATCTTGGACATCGAAGCATGAATTTTTCCACCCTTACTTATGCCAATCAGACCTTTTATGGTGTCGGAACTGAATTGACTCCTGGGAAATTTAGAATTGCAGCTATGCGTGGATTAATGCCTACTGCTGAGCCAGTTGACCTTTCTTTGTTTGAGGTTAACCAACAGGTTTTTAATCGAAGAGCGACTACCGTAAAATTGGGCTATGGAGATGATTCTAAATTTGCAGATGTCATTTTTATGAAAGGAGCAGATCGTACTGATCTATTTTCTGTTAATGCAGATTCTGCATTGGTTGCTCCCCAAGAGAACATGGTTATTGGATTTAATGGTCAATGGAATCTTTTGAAAAATCTGTCAGCCAAAATGGAAATAGCATCAAGTGCTTACTCGAAAAATTCCCTTGCTCCAAAATCTGATACTGTAGGGACTCGTACTTCTCGAATTTTGCATCCTGATTTTATTATGCGACCTAACCTTTCGACCGATTATAACACGGCAATCAATGGCGGATGGCAATTTCAGGGTAAAGGTTTCAATTTGGGAATGGATTATCAGCGGTTTGCGCCAGGGTATAAAACAATGGGAGTTTATTATTTCAACGATGATCTTCAAAATACCACCATCAATATGGGGCTGAATTTTTCAAAAATTCAGTTGTCTCTAAATCTAACCGGAGGTTTTCAAACAAACAACCTTGAATTGGATAAACAAACCACTGTTAGCCGAACTATTGGTTCTGCCAATGCTACCTGGGCAAAGAAAAATTTTCAGGCTAATGCAACATACAACAACTTTAGTAATAGCGTAGAGTATGTATTGAATCCTACGCTTGATTCCTTGAATGCAATTGTAATTACTGAAAATGCAGCCTTAAACTTGAGTTATACATTAGCAACTGTTTCAGAAGCTAAACATTCTTTCTCTCTTGCAGCAACTTCTCAAATTGTAAATAGTCCTAATGCTTCTCCTGCAACCGGAAATAATACCGGTACTCGAATGTACACTGGTAATTTATCGTACAACCTGAAGCCTAAAGAAGGAGGTTATAAATGGACTGCCAGAGCAAATTATAACCAAAATCAACTTTCGGGTTTGACTTCTGATCGCATAGGCTTTGGTTTTGGCGTAGCAAAAGCATTTCTGGAAAATAAAATTAATCTAAGAGTGGATAATAATTATTTCATCACTAATGCAGGGGAGACAACTCAAAATTCACTCAATTCAAGTTTGACGGGCAGCTATAAAGTCTCAAAAGGGCACTCCCTAAATTTACGAGTGATGTTTCTTAACCGTGGTAAAACCCAAGCAGGGATTACCAATTCTAATACTGAAATAGTAAATGCACTTCAGTATCAATATCGATTCCAGTACAATCCCAAACAGGCCAAAGAACGAAAGAAAAAAGAGGCAGAGGAATCAAAGCCCAAAACAAAAAAATAAATATTCAAACACTTTCACTTAATCAGTAGATAAAACTTTTCAAAATGAGAGCCATAAAAAGCATACTGACTGCATTGATAATTGTTTTTTGTTGTCTTCAAACAGCTTATGGACAAACTTACCCCGTAAATGTTACCGGCCAATTGATACCTCCTAATACCCTAAGGGTGGGGGATTATTTTGGTGAACGTGCAAGTGATTTGATGTTTACGATAGTTTTGGATGATCCAATTAAACCGTTTCGTCAAGTTCAATTGAGATTGTCTATTGAAAGTAATGGAGGTACTATCTTGAGTACTCCTCCAAACCTCAATGCAAATATTATTACATTAGATAGAGGAGTTCCTATATTAATAACAGGTGATGATCTGTTGTTCCTTTACCAATCTATTCAGCCAACACAAGGAAGCGGTATTCCTACTTTTCTCAATCCGGGTTTGAATGGAATTTGCTTAGAAGTAATTGATCTTGAAACCAATAAGGTCATTTCGAATAGAGGGTGTGCGCAAGGGTTTTTCAATTTGGCTCAACCCCCTATGCTGCAATCTCCTATCTGCGGTACAGAAATGCAACAGACCGAAACACAGAATATCGTTTTCAACTGGTTGCCAATGCATACTGCATCTGGTAATCCGATTGCTTCCGTAAAATATGATTTTCAGTTAGTAGAAATTCCTCTTGGTTTTCAAAATCCAAAAGATGCCTTTGACGCAGGTATGTTCTTATATCAAACCGAACTATTTGATTTAACATCAATGAGTTATACGGATTCAGAACCATTATTAGAGCAGGGAAAAAATTATGCGTGGAGAGTTAGAGCGAATGCTATTGGTTCTATGGGAGATGTCATTCCACTATTTGCAAATAATGGATATAGTGAAATTTGTACGTTTAACTTCCTAATTCCCTCCCCACCACCTGATCCAGTCAGTTTTTCTTCCTGTACAGGGAGTCCATGCAATTTTTCAGGGATAATAGAAACTACTCCAAAAGGAGAGGGATTTTTGCCACAAGAAATTGTAAAGTTGGGTTTTTATAATTTAAAATTTATAGATATAAATTATGATGATGGTAATGATACTTATTCTGGAAATGGTGAAGTATTTATTGAATTTTTAGGAACTAACATCGCGGTAGAGTTTACTGATTTAAAGATAAATAATTTTGATAGAGTTTTTGATGGTGAAGTAAAGGCTAAAATCGGAGATGAAATGGTTTTGCCAAGCGATTTTGTAAATGACTTTAATCCGATGAATGCTGCTAATGCCGCTCAATTTGCTTTCTCTGACGAAACCGCAGAAGGGCTTGCAGATTATTTTGATATGAATGTCACCAAATTGGTTTCACAATTATCGCAGGCGGGGCAAGGGGCTACTACTCAATTGCCAATTGGCTTGGATGTAAGCTCTAATCAAACAGGCCTTGATCATGTAATTGCAGTATCCGATATCTTATTTACTTCTCGAACTTCAAAATTGAATGCAGTATATGTACTCAAAGCTGAAGATGGTTCTTGGGCGAAATTTGGAGCTAAAGATGTTTGCTTCAGATCAAAAGGTTTAGTTGACGCATCTCCAAAGCTCTACTTAATGGAAGAAGTAGATATTGAAGGAGTAACCGGTTTGCCAATAGTATTAGAACCTTTTAATAACAAAGGCCAAGGCACAAGTCTAAATTGGAATTGTGATGGATTTGAGTCATTCAAAATACAAGGACGACATGAACTTGACAGTGGACTGGTTTCTCCTGTAAGTGATTTAGAGGAAGGTGTTGTTGTTCGTTTTAATGGTGAGGCAAACTCTTTGACTGATTTTACTGCCTCAATTAATATTCCTGATTTTAAAATAAATGGATTAAATGGATTTGTAGTTCAAGGAGGAGAGGGTTCGATAGATTTATCTTCAAAAGTAAATATTGGAGGAATTACTTTTCCGGATGGTTATAGTTCAAATGGAACAAATTGGCAAGGGGTTTACTTTTCGGAAATTAACATAAAGATGCCGTTAATTTTTGCTAATACATTGGGAGAGTTACCAAATTTGAAAGGGGTAAATTTAGTTTTTGATGCAGAAGGTTTTACGGGGAAATTCGAAGGAATAAACTTGCTTTCATTTGCCAATGGAAACGTAGGAGGCTGGCCTTTTCAATTAGATTTAGGCTCGCTTGAGTTTACTAAGAATGCACTAACAAATAGCTCTTTCGATGGAAAATGTCGATTCCCTTTTATGGGAGATGGCGAGTTTTTCAATTTCGATGGATTTCTGAATTCAGTTGAAAATCCACTTACTGGTGAATTTGACTGGGAATTCAAATTGGGGGTTTTGCCTGATTTAGTGCCAATAGATTTGTTTAGATCAAACTTCAATTTTACAGAAGGGAGTACGATTACTATTCCTTTCATCGATGGTTCGTTTGGTTGGCCTACTGCCGATTTTAATGGCTCCTTGACTTTTGATGTTGGAAGCGGCGACTCTGGTTTTAGCCCAGAATTTATGGAGTTAATCACTTCTTTGGAAGGAACACTTGGTAGTATGGGAATACCAGATTTAGTTCCTGAGTTTAGTTTGGATGGGATCAATTTTTCCAATATGAAATTTGATTGGAATGCAGAACCTAAATTCTCTTTTGGAGAAATCTCGTCTGCCGGTTTCGACCTTAACTTCTTAGGTTTAGATTGTAATCTTAAAGGAATTTCATGGGGGGAGATTGGTGGTTCAAGTAGTGGCGGTTCCTCTGAGTATGGTTTCAATTTCGATATGGATTTTGGTTCAGGTTTTTTGGGAAGCCTTGCACCTGATCTTGACTTTGATATTAAGTTTTTCGGCAATTCCAATTCTTCGCCGAGCAACAGCACGAATTTCTTTAGTTTCAGTGGTTTTGATATAGATTTTGGGTTACCAAGTTTGGCTCCACCTTCCTTTGATTTTAGTTGTGGAGATGATGTTCCTGAAATTGATTTGAGCAATGTGGCTTCCTTGGAAGACTTTGCTGATTTACCATCTGTTGATGGAGTTTCTACTGTTTCTGTTGGATACTTTAGTATGACAGATTTTCAGAACGTGATCAAAGATGAAGTGGCTGGAACGTTTTCAGGCCAAGGCACTATCAAAGTGCCGGCATTAGGGCCATTTGAAAATATGGTTGTCAACTTTGCCAATGTAAAAATAAATAACGCTGGACAAGTCATAGAAGGAACCGTAAACTCAGCGGTAGATGACGTTTTTGCAGGTGCGGGCGCAGCAGCAGGTGTAGTGCAAGGAGGAGCAAATAATATTTACTCAAACATTCAGAGTAAAATAAGTAGCATTTCCTCTTCAGTTGGTGAAATGTTTAGCCTTCCGATTGTGCTTGGTGTCAAAGCAGATGGCACTATGCAAAGAAACCAAGGACTAATAATTACAGGTTTACAATTTGGTGCGCAATCAGCTACTGTTGATGCAACAGTGATATTGCCAATAGGCGGTGGGAATTATGCTGAATTCAATGCATCAGGATTAGAAATTGTTCCTACCGGAATATCAGGAATGGAACTGACGCTTGGGCTTTCCAATGATTTTGTTTTTGATGCGATTCCTGGAGAAGCTCCGCTTGTGTTCAAGGCATTTGGTAATGATGGTACTGGTTCTTTTATCAAGATTGATTGTGGTGGATTTGTGGAATTCAATATGCAAGGAGAATATGCTCTGCCTTCCAATCAGTTTGTAAACTCGGAAAGTCCTGGGCAACCTATCAAGTTCGATTTTAATGTCAATACACAGGAGTGGGGAGATTTTGTTGGTTCGATAGCCGCTATTGAAAAATTCGGTATCACTGGTCTTGATGGGTTTACATTCTCTGCTACGGAAGGAAAAGTGGATTTTTCTAACCTTAGAAATAGTGAAGGTATGCAATTCCCGGAATGGTTTGCTGATGGCGGTTATACCTGGCAAGGATTCTTTTTACCGGCTGTTGAGGTAGAAATTCCTTCAGAATTTACTGGCGGCAATTCACCTTCAAAATTCACAGCACAAAATTTATTAATTGACTCAATGGGTGTTTCTGCTAATTTGATAGGAACTGACTTGCTGAATCTTTCCACAGGTAATTTGGGTAGCTGGTCATATTCTTTAGATTCACTTGGTGTACAGATCCAAAGTAATAATTTGATAGCTGGAACTTTTGTAGGAGGAATGCAATTGCCAATTATGAGTGAGGAAGAATCTTTACCATATGTAGGAAGTTTCACTCCTTCAGAGTCGGGTGATAATTTGGATATCAATTTCGAAGCGAAACCTGAGGCAGTTTCTATTAGTTTACTTCGGTCTCAATTTAATTTTGATGAAAATAGCACCATAACAGTTAATCGTTCAAACGGAGCATTCCAAACGCCGAAGGTTAACCTAAGCGGAACAGTAAATTTTGGGGTAGTTGATTCTGATTCAGGTTTTTCTTCTGAGTTCAATAATGCATTGACTGAAATTGAAAATGCTATTTCGGGTCTTGGAGACTTAGTTCCAACACTAAATTGCGAAGGAATCGAATTTAGCAACTTTGTATTTGATATGGATGCTCAGGATAAATTCTCCATTAATGAAATTAATCCTTTAAATACAGCAATAGATTTTCTGGGTGTTCAGACCAATTTGGCAGATTTGAATTTTGCCGAGTTTCCTTTCTCTGATGAGCAAATTGCTCAGGGTATCAATCAAAATGCCAAGAAGTTAGGATTTGAGTTTGAAACAAAAGTAGGGGAGAACATTTTAGGAATGCTTGCACCTACGGTCAAATTAAAACTCAATGTAAAAGAAGAAATCCTTTCAGGCAATGACGTGAATTATGATTTTCTTGGTTTTGAAATTGAATATGACTTACCTGATGGATTGGATATCAATGTTGCCTGTCAATCTGATTTGCCAGATTTAGGATTAAGTACAGTTCCTTACAGCGGTAATTTTAATGAAGAAATACTTAAAGCAGGTTACTTCACTATTGATGAGTTAAACATTACCTCAGATGATAGTAATGGTAAATTATCGGGTAGCGGTCGAGTTACAATTCCTGCACTTGGTCCTATGCAATATCTGAATGTTAGCTTTTCGGATGTAACTATCAATGAAGAGGGAGCATTGATTAGTGGAGAAATTGTTACTGCAAACGATGGTGGTGATCTGATTAACAACCCTAATATTGGTGGCATGCTTGGCGATGCAGTGAATAAATTAAACGCCCAAGCCAATTCTAAGGTAAATCTCCCAGTGATAATGGGCGATGAAAATAAAGGTCTAACCATAGTCGGTTTAGTGTTTAAACCTGAATCATCAAGTTTACAAGCAAAAGTTATTGTAGATGCAGGTCAAGGGAAATACGCAGAATTCGTAGCCGAAGGTCTCAATTTAGTTCCCAATGGAATTGCTAGTACAGAAGCGAAGTTTTTGCTGAAAACAGACCTCGATATGCAAAACTCATTAGGTTTTCCTATTAAGTTCTTGAAGCATCAAAGTGATACCTCTGGCTCTTATGCGATATGTGATTGTGACGGATTTCAGCAATTTAATATAGATGCTAAATTCACTTTCCCTGATTGGCAATTGAAAAATTTGATTAACCCCAATTTGCCGGTATCAATAGATCTTCAAATTGGAGCTTTAAGCTGGGGTGATTTCAACGCCTCAATCACTGGTTTTGATAAATTTGGTATCCCCGGTTTAGAAGGATTTGCATTTAATGTAACCAATGGAATATTTGACCTATCTCCAAATGCAAACCTTTCTGGAATTAAATTCCCAGAAGGTTATGAAATGCCTGATGTAGACTGGAAAGGAATTTATATTCCTACAGTTGATATTGAAATCCCGTCATTTTTTACGGGCGGAAATAGTAGTAATGGGTCTGGAATTTCTTTCAAGGGATTAGATCTGGTATTTGATGCTAACGGCATGTTTGGTGATTTTCTTGGTACTGACCTTTTCGATATGTCAGTAGGAAACCTTGGTGGATGGGGATTTGCCATGGATTCATTACAAATGAAATTCTGGGAAGGAGAATTGTCCTTAGGTAATTTCGTAGGCGGGTTACAAATCCCAATCATGAGTGGACCTGAAATGATGCCTATTACGGGTCTTTTTGATAAAGATTTCAATTTTGATTTGGATGTAAAACCTATTGATATCAATATTGGTATGTTGAATTCCATTTTCAAATTTGATCCAACCAGTGAAATTGACATTGTTTTTTCTGATGGTCAATTCCAAATGCCAAAGCTTAATTTGGATGGAATGTTCTCGTTTAATTTTGCTCAAAGCGATTCGAAAACAAGCCAAGGAGGATTCTTGGATTTGCTGAATGGTCTGTTTGGAAGTATGGAAGGGTTTAAACCCGATATTAATTTAAGCGGGATTAAGTTTGCGGATATGAGTTTTGATTGGAATGCTGAACCTAAATTTAGTATTGGTTCTTTTGATCCGCAGGGTGTGAATATGGATTTCCTTGGAATGAACTTCGACTTAAATGCTATCAATTTTTTAAAGTGGGATAGTGAAGAGGACGACAGTGATAAAAAGTGGGCATGGAATTTTAACCTTGCACCAAATATTGGCGGCTTAAATTTAGGAGATATTAACTTCTCAATTAAAATGGCCGACCTATTTAGTAGCAGTGGTTCTGGCTCTGGTAATTGGTTCAATTTCGATGGATTGGATTTGAATTATGGCTCAGGTCTTAGTTTGCCAACCTTTGACTTTGATTGTGCAAATGGTACTCCTACAATTGAACTTGCAAGCGATATTCCATTACCTGATCTTTCAAGTCTACCAACTATTGAGGGAGTACAATCTGTTCAGGTGGGAGCATTTGTGATGAAAGATTTAGCCAATATGGTGAAAGATGAGGTGACAGGCACCTGGTCAGGAGAAGCAAAAATTAATATGCCGTCGTTGGGACCATTCCAAAACTTGTTTGTTGACTTTACAGGTTTGAAAATCAATAAAGAAGGTCAGGTGGTTGATGGAAGAGTAAAAACCAAAATGGATGATGCTTTCAAGTCACTTGTTGCCAACGCTGCTGAAATGGATACACTTGCCAATGATAAGGCGAATAGTTTGATCACCGCAGTCCAAGAAAAAGTAGAAAACGCTGCTGCGGGAGCAGCCTCAAGTGTTTCCAGTACGGCATCAGGAGTTGCGAATTATTTCCAATTACCGTTAGTATTAGGTGTAAAAGCTGATGGAACTCAAGAAAGAGATCAAGGGCTGATAATAACAGGTATGGAATTCGGACCTGAAAAAGCATTAATTGATGCAAGAGTAGTTATCCCTGCTGGTGATAATTATATTCAGTTCAGTGCCTCTGGTTTAGAAGTAGTACCAAACGGTGTTTCAGGATTTGAATTAGTAATGGGCTTAGTCAATGACTTCCAAATGCCTGCTGTTCCTGGTATGAATCCATTGGTTTTTGAAGCATATGATATTGACAAAAAAGAAGGCTCATTTATTAAATTGGATTGTGGCGGATTTGCAGAGTTTAACTTAGTTGGAAGCTACACATTCGATAAAGAAAATTTAGTAAATCCTGAAAATGAAGAGGGAATTAAAGTTGCCTTCCAAATGAATAGTCAGGAGTGGGGGCAGTTTATTGGAACTTTTACTGGATTAGAAAAATTTGCTGTGCCTGGGTTTGAAAACTTCCCATTTGAGGCGACAGCAGGTATTATGGATTTCTCTACTACTGGAAACTCTCCTAATGTTCAATTGCCGGAAGGATATACTGAATTAGGAGATGAATGGCAGGGCTTTTTCCTTCCTTCATTATCGGTTCAGGTAGCTGATTTATTTGCCGCAGGAAGCGAAGAACCAGTTAAGTTTGAGAGTAAAGATTTGATCATTGACGGCTTAGGTGTTACTGCTAAATTGGAGGGAAAAAATGTATTTGGATTAGAAACTGGAAGTCTGGGCTCTTGGGGATATTCAATGGATAGCCTTGGGTTGAACATTGAAAAAGGCAACTTTATTAACGGTGGGTTCTCTGGTGGAATACAACTGCCGATTATGTCTGGCGATGAAGCCATGCCTTATACTGGATCGTTTACACCAGCAAATGAAGGTGAAGACATGAATGTCAATTTCGTTGCTACCCCTAAAGAAGCTGCAATTAGTTTATTACGTTCCAACTTCACTTTTGCAGAAGGAAGTGAAATCACAGTTGGTTTAAAAGATGGAGCCTTCCAAACTCCAAAAATGAATCTTTCAGGAACTATGCAAATTGGTATTGAAAATGGAGACGAAGGATTTGATTCTGACATTACAAATATGCTTGCAGAAATCAAATCTGCTACCGAAGGTTTGGGCGATTTAGTACCAAGTATGTCGTGCGAAGCGATTAGTTTTGAAAATTTTGTTTTGGATTTTGATGCAGAACAAGCATTTTCTGTAGAAAGTATTACTCCTGTAAATGCTGGTATCAACTTCTTAGGGACACAATCTTCATTGGATAATATTAACTTCCTTGAATTAGAAATTGATGACGAAGCCATTGCCAATGGAATCAATGAAAACTCCAACTTACTTGGATTCGAGTTCCAAACAAAATTGGCGGAAGCTGATCTGGGAATCTATGCCCCTACGGTTACTTTTAGAATGAAGGTAGAAGAGGAGCCAATCATAGATGGCGATATCAATTATAATTTCATCGGCTTTGATATGGATTATGAGTTTGGTGGTGTGTCTGAAATCAATGTTGCTTGTCAATCAGATTTACCTCCATTGGAACTTTCCGAAATTCCCTACTCGGGAACTTATGATGAAGAGATATTAACCGCAGGGTATTTTACGATTGATCAATTAGACATCACCTCAGATGATGGGAATGGTAAGTTATCAGGAGCAGGTCGAGTGAAGATTCCAGTGTTAGGTCCAATGCAGCATTTGAATGTCTCATTCAATGACATTGAAGTGAATACAAATGGAGCTTTAATTGCCGGAGAAGTTTTTACTCAAACAGATGGAGGTAATTTGATTCAAACTGAAAATACAGAAAGTTTGCTGAATTCCGCTAAAAATAAATTGACCAACGCAGCAAATGATATTTTCAATCTCCCGGTTATCATGGGTAATGAAAAGCAAGGTATGACATTGGTTGGATTGGTTTTTAAACCTCAATCATCAAGTCTACAAACTAGATTAATTGTAGATCAGGGTGCAGGGAAGTATGCAGAATTTGTTGCAGAGGGGCTCAATTTAGTTCCGAATGGTATTGCAAGTACGGAGGCCAAACTATTCTTGAAAACTGATATAGATATGGAAAACTCACTGGGTTTCCCTATCAAGTTTTTGAGACATAAAAGTGATACTTCTGGCTCCTACGCTATATGTGATTGTGATGGATTTAGAGAATTTAAGATTGATGCGAAATTCACATTCCCAAAGTGGCAATTTAATAACTTGATAAATCCTGATTTACCTGTATCAATTGACTTGAGCATTGGTGCATTTGATTGGGGTGATTTTACAGGTTCGATTAAAGGCTTTGATAAGTTTGGTATCCCCGGTTTAGAAGGATTTGCCTTCAATATTACAGATGGAATGTTCGATCTTTCCACAAGAGCCAATTTGCCAGACATGAAATTCCCGGAAGGATACGAGATTCCAAGTGTTGACTGGAAAGGAATTTATGTGCCTACAGTTGATATAGAATTACCATCCTTTTTCACAGGAGGTAGCGGTGATTCAGGTAAAGGAATTTCTTTCAAAGGTTTAGATCTGTTATTTGATGTGAATGGCCTATACGGAGATTTTCTTGGAACTGATTTATTTGATATGTCAGTTGGAAATCTTGGAGGCTGGGGCTTTGCTATGGATTCCATCCAAATGAAATTTTGGGAAGGGGAATTATCTATGGGTAATTTCAGTGGAGGATTACAGATTCCAATTATGAGTGCGGGAGAGATGATGCCATTGGATGGGTTTTTTGATAAAGATTTTAACTTCGATTTCAATGTTAAACCGGTGGATATCAATATTGATATGTTGAATTCGGTTTTTAAATTTGATCCGACTAGTTCAATCGACATCAATTTCGTAGATGGGCAATTTCAGATGCCTAAACTAAATTTAGATGGAGCCTTCTCTTTCAATTTTGGTCAAGATGATTCTAAAACCAGCCAAGGAGGATTTCTTGATTTACTTGATGGATTGTTTGGAAGTCTTGATGGATTTACTCCTGATATTAATTTTGATGGTATTAAGTTCTCTGGAATGAAATTCGATTGGGATGCTGAGCCTAAGTTTAGTATCTGTTCATTCGATCCGAAAGGAGTGAATATGAATTTCCTTGGATTGAACTTTGATTTGAGCTCTATTCAGTTTTTAAAATGGGATAAGGATAGCACAGATAGTGATAATAAATGGGCATGGAATTTCAACCTTGCTCCTGACATTGGAGGGCTTTCAATGGGAGATTTAACTTTCTCCTTAAAAATGGCTGACCTTTTCAATGGTGGAAGTAGTGGC
>CALHBQ010000024.1 GCA_937930815.1 uncultured Saprospiraceae bacterium
AATTAACGATGTCATTCAAAACGATTGCTCTTGTAGAGGTACTTTGATTGATCCATGTGCAATTAATGGAGGAGATGCTGACAATGACGGCGTTTGCGCTAATGAAGATTGCAATGATTTCAACCCAAATATCTCAAGACCGGGAGATGCTTGTAATGATTTTAATCCAAATACAACAGATGACATCATACAGGCTGATTGTAGCTGTTCAGGGACTACATTACCGCCAACACCGACAACTTGTCAAGTAGATTATACGATTGATGACTTAACTTTAAGAGTAGAACCACTCAATGATTTAATCAACTTTGTAAAGGTGTATGACTCCAATTACAATTTGTTGCTTGCGTGCGAAGATTGGGATCAGAAGTGCGACCAAAGTCAAGATTTTGTTTTACCGCAAGCAGGCAATTACTTTTTACAGATATTGACTTATTCAGATTGGAGCACAACTGTCTGTGATATTTTTGAAACTATTTCTGCTACTGGAATAAGTTCAAATTGCCGACCAATAACCAACGGTGGTACAATCAATGGCAATCAAAGTGTTTGTCCTGACGAAACACCAGCTCCAATTTTATCAAGTACCTTCCCAACAGGCGGAAACGGAACCGTAGAATATCTTTGGCTGAGTTCAACAAGCACTTGCCCCAATTCTTTGGCTGATGCTATTGCCGGAGCCAATCAATCTACTTATTCGCCGGGACAACTTTCTGAAACTACTTATTTCAGAAGACTTTCGCGTCGAGCAGGATGTACAGATTGGTTTGATGGAAATTCAAATTGTATTGTAAAAACAATAAGAACAGATTGTAACACTGGAACTTCTGATTGTAACGCTCAATATAGCTTAAACCGAGGTCGATTAAGTTTTACAAATATAGATGCCCCAATTGCTTCTGTAAAAGTGGTAAGACAAGACAACAACGGTACAATCTTCTCCTGCAATGACTTTGGAAATATTTGCCAAAACAATTTCACTATTAGATTGACACCTGGGAGATATTTTGTACAAATCCTTACTGGACAATCATGGGCACAAGGATTTAACTGTAATATTTTCGAGGCGATTAATGTTCCTTATACAAATGCTTTAGAACGAATAGATTCTGAAGACAAAGCTATCGGAGAATCATATTCAATTGAAACAGAAGGTTTTCACAAATCAATTTCTATTGCTCCTAACCCTGCTCATGATTTTATAAAGATTTCTTTCGAAGGACCTATACAACATGAAACGACCATTGAGTTAATCAACTCTATCGGAAAAATTGAAAGGATAGTTACGCTCTCTGAAAATGACCTATCAAAAACGATAGAAACAGATGACCTAACAACTGGTCTGTATTTTGTTCGTATTCATAAAAAAGGAAGTGATACGGTTGTTAAAAGAGTCTTAGTTATAAAATAAAAAATTCTTGTTATAAAATTTACAAAGGGGGCACATTCTAAATGTGCTCTCTTTTTTTTGGTGCTTAGACAAATCCTATGATTGATACTTAGCATCTTCCTAAATCACAAATTAGTTATTCTGTCTCCATCACCCTCCAATATTTCATCGCCATTCTCAACTCACTGTACGAATACTTTTCACCAAAATGTACTTTGGCTGCATTAATATTTTCGGGTTTGGTTTTAATAAAGAATGCCGTCATTTCATCTACCTTTTTGCGGTCAATGATTTTAAAAATATCGACATCGCCTGTTCCTATAAAATGAGATAAATGGCCTTCTATCGTACCGATGACCAAGCCGCGTTCTTTGGCGATTTCTGCAATCGTTTTTCCTGCTTGGAATAATTCAAGAGTAACAGTTTTGGTATTTTTTTTCTTTGGTTTCGTTTCCAATTGCAATGCGACTTCTGCTACCGACAAATCGGTTGGGATGCCTAATTCTTTGCAATATTTTTCGACCATTTCTGAAATGGCGATTCCATATTTTTTCAATTTTTTATCACCAAAACCTTCAATCATTTTAAATGATTTGGTGCTCGTTGGCAAATATTTGATAACGGAACGAATCGCACTGTATGGCAAAATTTCATAACCAGTCAAGCCCTCTTTATCTGCAATTGTTTTGCGCCACTCTACCATCTGCATGTATAACTTTGGGTGCAAAACATCTTTCGGTACGATTGATCTTAGCGTCCCTTTTCCACGAGAAGCACGTCCTTTTGATTTATCAAAATCGACCTCTGCATCCGCAATCGTTTTGACATATTCTTTGGATGAAAAGCCAACACTTGCTACCGCAAAACAGGCCTTTTTTACAAATAGCTGTCGTCGAAGTTCTTTGAGTTTTTCGGTTGCTTTTTCGCTCACTGTTGCATTGTCTGTTGCCACGGAAATGGATTTTACCGCTGGCATTATTTCATTTTGGATTTTAGCAAAATAATAAACACTCGCCTTTTTTACGCGCTCACTAATCGTTTCGTTTTCGAGCGGAAGTCCTTCTGTATGATAAAATTGATACTCCAACCATTGTTTAAATTTGGCGGATACTTCTATCAATTCCGTTTCTGCTTTTCCGTAAATTTCTTGTACTTCATTGAGCGATTCGGTTGATAGAGCTTTTTCATTTTCCATAAAAACACGACTTGCGCCATTGAACGCCCAAACCGTTTTTTGAAAATCGAATAACTCCAAAATCAACTTTTTCTCGTAGGTCTTTTTGGCTTCCGCCAAATGCTTTTCATCGGGTGCGTTCTTTTCCGAATGTTCCGAATATTCTTTAACCGCCACATCTGTTTTCACGCCACCATAGCCAATTTTAGAACGCAAAACGATTCCTTCAAAACTTCTACATCGACTCAATGCCACGTAAACCTGCCCATGTGCAAATGCGGCAGCGGCATCAATTATCGCTCGCTCAAATGTCAACCCCTGACTTTTATGAATCGTAATCGCCCACGCCAATTTCAGTGGATACTGACTGAACGTTCCAACGACTTCTTCTTTGACTTCTTTCGTTTTTTCGTCGAGCGAATATTTTACATTTTCCCAATCGGCTACTACTACTGTAATACTATTTTCATCACCAGGACATTTTACCAAAATTTCGTCCTCCCCAAAACCGACAATTTTTCCAATTTTTCCATTATAATATCTACGCTCTTCTTGTGCAATATCATTTTTAATAAACATTATCTGTGCACCCATTTTGAATTCCAAAACCAACTCCGTCGGATAGGCATGTTCTGCAAAATCACCATCAATTGTTGCTTTGAATTTATGCGATTTCTCTTTTAGGGTTTTCAACTTTTCGTCGTTGATTGATTGCGCTGTTGCGTTGTGCGAACTCAAAGTGATATACCCTTCATCTTCACCGGGATCAAAGTTTGGAATGTATCGACTATTCAAAGTATCCAACACTTTTTGGTCGAGTTGATTGTTCCGCACCCGATTGAGCAAGTCAATAAAAATCGTATCTGACTGTCGATAAATGTGTTTCAACTCAATCGAAATCGGATTGCTCGCCTGCAATGCTTTGCTTCCAAAAAAATAGGGCGTATCATAATGCTCGCGCAACATATCCCAGTCGTGTGGCTTGACGACAGGCGGCAACTGATGTAAATCTCCAATCATTAATAATTGCACGCCACCAAAAGGTTTATTGCGATCTCGAAAACGTTTCAACACATCATCAATCGAATCCAACAAATCGGCGCGCACCATACTTATCTCATCAATTATCAACAAATCAATGCTGCGGATGAGGTTGATTTTCTTTTTTGAAAATTTTCGTTGCCGACTCAAATCTGTCTTTGCCCCCGGCACAAATGGCCCAAACGGCAACTGAAAACACGAGTGAATTGTCATGCCTTTCGCATTGATGGCAGCTACGCCCGTCGGTGCCACCACGACCGATCGCTTGAAACACTCCTCTTTTACCCGATGCAAAAAAGTCGTTTTCCCCGTGCCCGCTTTTCCGGTCAGGAAGATATTCTTATCCGTATTTTGAATATAATCGAAGGCAAGCTCGATTTGTGGATTGGCCGTATCAGACATTGGTTTTCTCGCTTTTGTTTTGAAGGAGTATGTTTGGGTAAAGATACGAGAAAAGGGGTGAATCGTAGTAATTCTTAGTTGAGGTAAATTTTGCGTGATAGTGTCATATGAGGCTATAATTGGTTGAAATTACTTGATTTTGGCTGAAACTATGAGTTTGATTTGAATAAAATACGCATATAATTGGCGCAATCTATATAAAAACAAGTAGATTGCGCCAATTATAAAAACAAAGCATGAGTCAGAATAAATTAATCGGACGAGAAAAAGAGATAAAAATTCTCCAAGAAGCCTTCAATTCTACAGAGGCAGAAATGGTGGCCGTAATAGGTAGAAGGCGAGTTGGCAAAACGTTTTTGATTAACTCTGTTTACAAAAATCAGATCAATTTTGAGATTACAGGAATTCAAGGAGGCACCTTCCGAAAACAGTTGAAAAATTTTCAATTTGAATTAAAAAAAGTATCTGGTAAGAATAGCGAAATTCCTAAAGATTGGTTTTCGGCTTTTGTACAACTTATTGACTTTTTGGAAAAAACTCAACAGCAAGAAAAGCAAGTGGTTTTTTTTGATGAGTTACCTTGGTTAGCGACTAAACGATCTGATTTTTTGCAAGGACTGAGTTTTTTTTGGAATAGTTATGCTGTAAAAAAGAACATTGTTGTCGCAATTTGTGGTTCAGCGGCTTCTTGGATGATTCAAAAAGTCGTCAATCATAAAGGTGGATTGCACAATCGGATTACCAAAAGAATCAATTTAAAACCTTTCACACTATCTGAAACCGAAGCATATTTTAAATCTCGAAATTTGAATTTTAATCGCTATCAGATAGCACAAATTTATATGGCTTTTGGTGGCGTTCCCCATTATTTGAAAGAAGTACAAAAAGGGAAAACGGCTGCTCAAAATATAAACACTATCTGTTTTGAATCAAGTGGTTTTTTAAATGATGAATTTTCGCGGCTGTTTTCATCGCTTTTTAATAATCCGGAAAAACACATAGCCATTATCAGGAAATTAGCTAAAATACGAAAAGGCTTAACCCGACTTGAAATTATCAAAGCAACTGGAATAGCAAATGGTGGTGGAATAAAACGAGTTTTAGATGAACTTGAGTTCTCAGGGTTCATTGCTCGATATGCGCCTTTCGGCAAAAAGAAAAAAGAAATTCTCTTTCGATTGACAGACGAGTACTCCTTGTTTTATTTGACTTTTATTGAAAAAAGGATCAGCAATGAAACAGAAGTATGGGAAACACTAAGCCAAACACAAACCTATAAAACCTGGAGTGGCTACGCTTTCGAAAGCATTTGCCTCAAGCATATTTCAAAAATCAAACAAGCGCTTCAAATCGGTGGCATACATTCCGAGTCTTCTTCATTTTATAGGAAAGGTAAAGATGACATTCCAGGGGTTCAAATTGATTTGTTGATTGATCGAAATGATCAGGCAATCAATTTGTTCGAAATTAAATTTTATAAAGAGGAATTCATTTTATCTAAGGAAGA
>CALHBQ010000025.1 GCA_937930815.1 uncultured Saprospiraceae bacterium
AGCCTCCACGTTTGTACCCCCTATTTACTTTTGAACTTAGAGCTTATTTCGTAAAAATGTTATTTTCAGATTTGCTTTTAGTTCGAATTGTACGAGTAAGCAATTTGATTGTACGAAATGTAGTAATGAATTAACGAGCAGATTCAATTTGATAATTTGGTGGGATAAGACCTTTTATGTTAAGTCAGTAATCCTTACAAATGTCTTGTCTCAAAAAAACCGGACTACTAACAGTGTTTTAAATAAAAAAAGCCATACTGAATCACGAACTCAGCATGGCTTCATAAAATAACTATCACACCGCCAATTCCCGATTCACCATCACTTTTAACGGATCAACTTTCTTTTCTTGTAATTCTAAATCCTTAGATTTAAAGGGTTCCCAAATAAAGCGATAAACAAAGTAGCCACCAGCAAGTAAAGCAAGAACAACTGTAATAATAGTAGTCCATGACAAATTAAATCCTGAATTGGAAGGTTTCAGAAACCCAACATCAGGAAGATTAGGATAATAATTCATTATTGAAAAATTTTGATGATGCCTTTTCCTAATGATTGGAATTTGACATCGTAAATGAAGAAATACGTTTTGGAATCTTTGTTTTCATAGTAATTTTGATAGTTGGGTTTGAATCCTTCAGCTATTAGTTCTTTTACATTTTTCTCTTCACCCACATACTTCAAAAGCACTTCCCGATTCTTCCAAAGAATATCATCTACTTCCCTCGTAATTTCATGACGCTCTTTAGTTGCAATTCGCCCAACTCTGCTATTGCCATTGTGGTATTGATTCTTACAACGTGAATTGCAATAAACTTGGTTAGAACGCTTTTTGATGAATTCAATGCCGCAGCCTGGGCACTCTCCTTCATAAAGAGATATGGCTTCATAGTTATCCATATTAAAATGTTTTTTATGCGTTTTAAAATGGATTAACTCGTATATATTCCGTTTATCCGTTTTAAAACATAGTTTCAAAAATTCCCAAATAAGAGACTACCCTATTTGGGGTTACCAAATAAAGTTAACGCTCTTAAATGCATCTTGCTTTGAGAAACAGCTAAAACGTGGAATATGGAAGGCTACGATCCCTTTTCATCAAAAAAATCTGGAAAATCTTCTTTTGGTGGAGTGCCTTTTTTAAGAAAGGTGACAATTTTAGTCATGTAAACGGGTGGAACATAACTCAAACTTTTGTAAGTAGAATACGACATGCCGATTACTTCTTCAGGTTGTTCTAAGGCTATTAATTTTTCGCGTACGGTCGTTTCATTGCTATCGACAACTCTCCAAATATCATCTTTTTTAACAATAGGCTTGTCTTTGTATTTCGGACCAGAACCAGGTTCTCCAAGAAAGGCAGTAAAATAAGTTCTTTTTACTTTTTTTATTTGTGTTCCGTAATACATCGCGACCCCGTCTGATGAACCAAAGAGCTTTAGCCACTTCATTAATATTTTATTCTCCACTCCGTACTCTTTTGCTAAAGCTCCTTTATTTATTTTTTTAGAAAAAAGGAATCGGAGTTTGTGGTACCAAAGAATTATTAAGGAAATAGCTCCAATAATCAAAATCACGATCCACAAATCTCCACCATCATCCTTTTCTTCTTTTTTACTCATTTTCAGGTTTTTGTTTTCAAAGATAAATAAATGTGAAATTCACCACACATAATTCACCGAAGTATTTTTAGCGGATCGTGAACTCCCTTGACAATTTCTGGAAATTTCATCAAAAAAAGGAATCAACAGATTTCTTGTTAGTCAAATTTTACTAAACTACATCCGTTTTGAAACGAAAAAAACATTTTAAATCACATAAAGTATTTGAGCAACGAAATCATCTACCACCTATAAAAACAAGAAATATTTAATCATTTCATACAATAGTGAGGCTGAAATATTCTGACCAATGGCAACATTAAAATCAGCTAAAAAGTCTTTTATAGAAACATTAGAAATTTCATTTTTTACTATTTTTTCTAACTCAATCTTGAGGGAATTTCCTTCATGCTTAAATGCATTAATCAAAGATTGCTTAAGCGCTTCTATTTCTTCTTTAGGAACATTATGGGAAGAGTAATCTGAATAATTCTCAATTCTGTTGATAATAAAATTTGAATCAATTATAGGGGCATTATTATGAAAATTATTTATAAACATTACGGTGCTTGTAGCTCTATCTTCTCTTTTAAAATCTAAATGCAGATCAGCAGAACTGATAGTATTCTGATTTGAACCAATTGAATTTATCAAAGCTGTTGTATCCTCCAAATTCCAAATAGTATCTTTTAATTGAATCTTCATGAGAATGGATATTTTAGAAATCAACAACTCAGCTTCATTATATATAATTGAGTTGAGCATGGGTAGATGGCTATCGGTATTGGAACCTAAAAGCCAAAATCTTTTCTCTGCATCCATGAGAATTTCCTCAAACTCCTTCTCTTCAATTAGCTGATCAGAATAATAAAAAAACTTTATAGTATTTGCTGTTTTGGATATTATTTCAACCCCTAAGTTTTTCCCTTCATGGATGTTGAAAAACCTGATAAAAGTAAATACAAACTCAAGAACCAAGTTTTGATTTTTCTTTCCCACTTCGATTATTCTTGGCGCAGTTTGAACTCTATATTTTAGACATCCTTCGCCGAAAACTACTTTACCTTCTTTTTCTAATCTTTTTAAATTTTCTAATTGCTCGCTAGGAATATTCCTTACATCAGCATTTTGGAAGTGGATTACTCCTGAAATATTTTTACCTCTAACTAGAAAATAGCAAGTGTTTTTAAATAGCTTTTTTTCAGGGTCAGTGCTTTTTAAATACCAATTACCCTTTAGTTCTATATCGATAAAATCAAGTGATTGCTTTTCACAAAAGGTAGTATCAATAAATTCAAAATCTCCACTTATACTTAAATTTTGAAAGATAATTTGGGTGTCAATATTTGCCTCTGAAAACGAAGCATTACTAAATTTAACATCAATGAACTGAGATCCCAAATCATAATCCAATGTATTTACATCTACATTTTTAAATCCAAAAACACCATTAAAATCGCATCTATTGATATTAAAATTATAAACAAAAGTAGAGTTGTCAAATAAAGCATGATTGACAAAAGAACATTTGTTCATATTAAAAACTTGGGCAAAATATGACAAATGCCACCTAACCCCATAAAAATCACAATCACTTATATCTAAGGTATTTGTAAATTGACATACCGTTAAATCAAGGTCTCTATCAAACTTACAATTTTTGATGTTGACCGGACCTTCAAAATGAGACCCACTAAAATTTACACATACTTGCTTGAAATCAATATTTTCAAGAAGCAAAGCTTTTTTGGTCGTTTTAATTTCTCGTAAGTCTAAATCTGTTAAAGAGCCCTTTTGTAAGGTTGCAGTTTCTTTCAGTAAAAATGCCAATCTACCATTACAATTATTTTTCTCTTTCCAAGAGAAATCATCGCTATGAAATAAGCATATTCCCTTTTCGTCAAATGGCAACTCAACTCGATTTTCTTCAGGTAAATATTTGTTCAGTTTATTAATATACCCTTCTATTTCACAACTGCCTTCTATTTCAAACTCTTTCTCTAAACCATTTATTTCTGTAAATTTATAATTGCACATAACCAAATCTTTAAATTCATCCTTGAATGATAAAATTCCATTTTAAACGCCAAAAACATTTTAATCCGTTTTAAAACGCATTAATACATTTTAAAACGTTTGCGAAACATGTAAAAACAGATTACTCCCAACTTTCCAAAGGAAAATCATTTAACTCCTTTTGAATACCTCTCCAGCCTGGCAAATACTGATTGAGCAGACGAATGAAACGATCATTGTGATGTCGCTCAAAGAAATGGATCATTTCATGTACGATGATGTACTCCAAACATTGAGGAGGCTTTTTAGCTAATTCTAAATTAATTAGAATGCGACGAGTAATTGGATTGCAACTCCCCCACTTCGTTTTCATTTTTCGAACAGTAAAATGAATTACTTCTGTTTCTAAACGTTTCTCCCATTTTTCGACTAAGGTAGGTATTTCAGTTTTCAAATATTGTCGATACCAGTCGTTAAAAATGGCTTGTCTTTTAGCTCGATTCGTTTCAGGTCTTACATATAAGTCAATGTATTTTTTCTTTTTGATTTCGATTCTTGGCGGAGCATGATGTTCAATCACATTGAGCAAATATCGCTTCCCTTGAAAGTAATGACTCTCTCCTGAGATAAACTCCCGCTTAGGCAGCCGTTCTTGTTCTTGGAATTTTTTGCGTTGGTTTTTTATCCATTTCAACTTAGAAACAGCATAGAGCCGAACGGAATCATCTGCTGTCTTTAATGGTGCAGCAATGCGCACCCGACCATCAGGTGGATAAACACCGAGGTGCAAATTTTTGATGTCCTTCTTTATGACATCAATTGATAGATTTCCAATAGTTATTTTACTCATAGTTTAAAAAAAATCAACTTCATATAAACGAATTGCGAAGGAAGGAAGCGGTTTGTGCGCGCTGCGCACAAATCCGTAATTTTGATCTAATAATCGTCCCTTTCTCTTACCATACCATAAATTCGATCTGCCACATCCTCTTCTGCTACATATTTTGAAATGGCTCTAATGATTTCTTTTTCTTTAAAGCGATTGCCGCGCCAGTCATCTTTTTTTACATTTCTAATTTCAGTATCAACCTGAATTGCTAACTCCTCATTTCCGTCAAGGTTATCATACAATGCTTTCTGAGCAGCTGATACCAAGGTAGTAGGATATTGTTTTTGATCTGATTTTTGGAGTAACTGCCGTGTCAATTCTTCTATCTTTTTCAAATATTGTTCATAATCAATTGCCTTGGCTTTTCTTTCTTTAATGACCTCTTCGAGAAGTGTGGACATTCTATCGAAAAACTTGGGATTAGTGCCACGTTCGTCAGTGATAATTTTTCGAGCATTATTTTCAATAACACTTGGAATATTATTTTCAGGATCGTTTTTGATTCCTGATGGAAGCGACTCAATTGCCTCATCCATTCCTCGTTCTACAATCAATTGAATCAAAGTCAAATCTTCAAAAACAGAAACCTTTTCACTTTCTGAAGCGCGAATAAAGGTGTCAATCAAAAACCGCATATCAGGTTCGTATTTTTTCAAATCAATTTGCTCTCCGCTGGCAACTTTGATTTCTGTACGTACTTTTTCGTAATGCTCTACTTCTTGGCGAACTGTTTTTATTTCGTCTGCATTGTAACCCGCATCTGCCATTTCATTGGCAATATTTGCATAGGCTCTCAATAAAGCGACCGTTGCTTTGTAAAGTTCATGGCGTTGCTCTTCTGTACGCTTGAGGTCTTCTTTTTTTTCTGGGTCACCGCAGAAGTATTGAATGTAATTTTGCGTATTTCGCGGAAGCGCAACTGGTTCACAAAGTGCCTTGATTCGTTCGAGTGTTTCTTCAAGACGTTCGGCTGCTTTTTCCAAACGATTTTCGAGCAAACCAGCAACATCACCTTTATCATAGGCATCAAATGCCTCGGAGGTATAATCATCAATCGAATTTTCAAGACTCTTGAAAAGGTCTTTATAATCTACCACATAACCATATTCTTTGTCTTCTCCATCGAGTCGATTGACGCGGCAAATGGCTTGAAACAAACCATGATCACGCATGCTTTTATCAATATAAAGATAGGTGGCAGATGGCGCATCAAAACCCGTCAATAGTTTATCTACCACAATCAGCAATTTCATTTGACCAGGGTGATCGATAAATTGCTTTTTGACTTCCGTCTCAAAATCTTCTGCGGAGCGACCATCGAGCATTTTATTGTAAATATCGTATTGATCCAGCTTTTCTGTCTGCCCAATTTCTCCAGTAGATTCTCCTTTTACATGTGCAATGTTTGGTTCGTAAGAAGTAATGATGGCGCATTTATGAAAACCTCTTTGTTGAAATAAATCATAATACCGACACGCCTGATATATGCTACCTGCCACCAGTATCGCATTCCCTTGACCAGTTGCGAGTCGAGGTTGCATTACCATATCATACATAATGTCTGAGACGATTGCCTCCAATCGATCTTTGGAGCTAAACACCTTTTGAAGTGTCCCCCATCGCCGCTTCAATTCCGCTTTCGCGTAATCGGGTAAACCTTTGGTTTTTGAATCAAACCAGTCATCGACTTTATTTTTTGAAGTAAGGTTTTGATCAATGTTTCGCGCTTCATAACGCAAGTCTAACACCACTTTATCTTTGACAGCTTCGTCAAATTTATAGGTGTGAATGTAAGGACCAAATACCTCTATACTTTTCTGTTTGTCTGCTTTGAGTAGTGGCGTACCTGTGAAACCAATGAACAAGGCATCGGGCATAATGCCTTTCATGGCAGTGTGCAATTTACCTGATTGGGTGCGGTGACATTCATCGACGAAAACGAAAAGATTACCTTTTACTTTAAAATCCTTTGGAAGGCTTTTGGTTAGTTCCTCCAGAAAGTTATCATAATCAGGGGTTTCTTTTCTGCCAAATTTATGAACCAATGAGCAAAGCAAAGAAGGTTTATTCGAATTCAATTTTTTAATCAAATCTGCTCCACTTTTGGATCTTTCAATCTGCTCCCCTACTCCTTTGAATACTTTTTCAATCTGTTTGTCCAGCTCATCACGATCGGTAATAATCAGCACTCGACTGTCAGATTGATTTTCAAGTACCCACTTGGTCAGCCAGACCATTGACAGACTTTTGCCACTCCCCTGCGTGTGCCAGATGATTCCTCCCTCTCGATGGTGGATAAATTTTTGAGCGGCTTTGACGCCGAAATATTGATTATGCCGACACAGCTTTTTGGTGCCCGCATCGAAAACGATAAAGTCTTTGATGATTTCTAAAAATCGCTCTTTCGAGCAAACTTGGGTGATGTGCCTATCCAAAAGGTTTTGAATATCACTCTCCTCTTTCCATTTTAAATAGTACTTTTCAGAAGTTTCGATGGTACCATAGCGAAGCCCTTGGGTATCGTTGCCCGCCATGACCAACTGCATGGTATTAAAAAAATCACGAATAAATCGCCCTGCTTGATTGTCGAGATTTTGGCGAATGCCTTTGGAAACATTGACTGAACTGCGTTTGAGCTCAATCACGCCCAGCGCGATACCGTTGACATACAAAACTACATCGGGGCGTTTAGTGTGCTCTCCTTTTATACTTACCTCTTCGGCAATCGCGAAGTTGTTATTCAGTGGATTTTGCCAGTCAATCACCCAAACCGTTTCTTTGTTTTCGCTGACGGCTGCTTTGACTTTGACACCATAGCGCAGTAGTTGATAGAAGTCCAAATTATTGAAGTACAACTTGTCCTTTGTACCTGCCGCTGCTTTTTTGATTTCAAAAACAGCTTTATCGATCAGAGAAGTGCTGTATCGATCTTTGAGAAAGGTTCTCAGTTTTTCTTCTTCAATGTTGGAGTTGTTTTCTCGGTCTTCCCAATTGCCCAAGTAGTCCCACTCCAGTTCTTGGAATAGCTTTACTACCCTATTTTGAGTGACTCGTTCTGGTTGTCCGACTTTGCTCATTGGTTGTGTTTATTGGTTTATTTGAGAGATTTGAAAATTTCTTTTACGAAAGTAAGAACTTCTTCATCCAAATCCTTTAATGATGTTTTTTCAACATTGAAGGTTTTCTGAAAACCCCATTCCTTAGCTTCGAATTTTTCTATTATTGAAGCATTTTTGAGAAGTTCTTCTGTCGTTTTATTCTCTTTCTTATTATTTAAATCATGGACATAAACCTTAACCTTTCCAGACTCGGAAAATACAATTCCTAATTGAAAGTTGGATTTATCATCACTTCCTGAAAAACCCTCATACAACATTATATTTTCCTTATACTTTTCAACTGCTTTTGAAAATGGCTTATGGTTTTCACCAATTGCTTTTCTGAGTTGATGTTTTCGACTGTAGGTTAAATTTTTCAACAATTTAGGAAGCTCTAAAATAAACTTCTGATCATCTAACTTCTGCTTTTCGAGAAAAGAATAAAATTCATTTCCTAATGCGACCTTCTCATTCATAAATGCCAGATATTTTATCAGTTTGATATATTGGCGGACAAAGGATCTTGAATCCTCTGTCTCGCATTTTTTACGGCAAGGTTCCAACCATTTATTTACTAAGTCATCTTCATCATTTCTCAATAAGGCTATCTCTCGGAGCACCTTTTGGGCTTCTTGCTTAATATTTTTGGGTGGACTTTTTATTCCTCTCAGAGTAAGGTAAATCACATCCGTAACTTCCAGTTTAGCTTTATCAATTTTATTGTAATATCGATCGACTTGGTCGGGTTGGTCAACAGCATCGTTTACTTTGCTTTCGATGATGATTGCTTTGTTTTCTCCTTTTATCAAAATATCAATTCTACCCTTTTCAGTCAATGCAGTTGTAAAATCTACCGCCTTTAGTTGGGATGATTCTTCATGGTATTTTTCATTGAGATAATCTAAAAATTGATCTAAGAATAACCGTTTTTCTCCGTGAGCACCTTTGGGGTTGAGCAATTCGGCAATGATATCATTATGAAAATTTTCAACATGAGAACGAAAATTGGAAACCGAAAAAATATTAAACCTCAACCCTTTTTCTTTGAATAAAAGTGATTCAATTTCGGTCAACAACTCCCTTAGTTTTGGCTCTAATAGAATTTCAAAATTCAAATTCAACAGTTTTAATTAACGAAAAAATACAAATCCTAACCAATTTTGAGTAACCGTTCCGATGGCCCGAATTTACTCATTAATCATGAGTATTTGACTTTAAGTATTGAGACAAAAAATGAATAATTTCTAATAAAAAAACATTTCACATTAGGATAAAATTGGCAACAATGGAGCGTATTCTGGTGGTATATTCAGTAATTCTTGTTTATCAAAATCACCAGTAATGGAAAGATAAGTTTTATCAAAAAAACGCTCTCCAAATTCATTAAAATACTCGGTTAAAAACTCAAAGTTATTTAAACCATGGGGCAATTGAAATGCTGATGAATTAACACCAATCGCACCTGTAGGATAACCTTCCGCATATTTTCCAGTTAATTCAAGAAAATCATTTTTGTAAAATGATCCTCTATCAAAAACAAATACCTTTCTACCGTTAATTGTATCAAGCGTACTTTGAGGTATTTCTAATTGACTATCTCTATCATAAAAAACCATTTTGGAATTTGATCTAATCAAATACAAGTTGATTTTTTGAATTGAATTTTTAGATTCATTCTTAAACTTAAACATGAAATCCCAAAACAAAAAATTTGACTCTATGATTGAGCCATTTAAATTGTAATTAAACCTATTGGGATTGATCGCTCCATTTGACCATGTGATTTCAATTGAAATATTTGGTCTTTTTGAAGATCGATAATTGCTCTTCAAATAGCTCGAATAAATGAATACTGCAATTGGAATCAAGCAAAGGAAAAGATAAACTAACTCTCCGGTTTGGTATAAAAGGATCGTAAAACCAATAGAGGACAAGGCAGATAACCAAAGTGTAATTTTTGAAGAAAAAATTCGATAAAAATAAGGATGGTGTATAAACTTTAGCATTTCGTTTGTTTGGAATAATTTCAAGCAAAGTAGAAATTAATTCTAATTCAAACAATAAATACTCATATTTTTTGGTTTCAAACACATTCTTACTAACTTTAATATTACAACTTCAAAACCAAAACTATGATTGACGTACACACGCATCTCTTCAATTTAAAGTATTTTCCTGTAAGCGGTATTTTGCAATCCTACTCCAAAGGAGCAATTCCTTCTTTTGTAGCCGACGCTTTAGAGTTTCTTTTAATCAGAGCTACAAAGCATGATTTGGACATCAATTCCCAAGATTTCCAAAATATTAATCTTAATGAAAATTTTCTTGAGCAGCCGCTACATGCGCTAAGACTTTCTCCTCAATTAAATATCAACTTCAACACCATAAAAGGATGGAATGAAGCTCAATTAATTGAAAACACTGCAATTCTCTTTTCGCCAAGCGACTTTAACAATAAGAAAGTCCAAAAAGCGCTTCAATTTATTGAAGAAGATCACAACCTAAGTGAGGCTTCTATTCCTGAAATCAACGGAATGCTTTTTAGCATTAGCCAACCTCAAATCCAACTCGCTCAAGTCGTTTCTCAAGAAGAAATTGAAGAACTCTTTGGAAATATTCAAAGCTGGTTTGTCCAATTATTAAATTGGGTATTTAGAAAACTGGAAAGTGGCTATCATTGGTTACGCTGGTTTAGATTTTTGATGAATTCCGAAAAACATATGTATAATCAACTGATAGGTGAGTATGGAGACAACATCGCCTGCTTTATCTATCACACCTTAGATTTAGATCACTCATTTGCTGGTAATTCAACTTTTGACTACGAAACGCAAATCGACCACGTCCAAACACTCACTCAAAAAAGTGATGGAGTGATTCTTCCTTTCGTTTCTTTTGATCCTCAACGAATAGCAAACAAAAGAACAGGCGCTAAAAGTAGCCTCGAAATTGTAATAGACGCTATTGAAAATAAAGGTTTTAGAGGTGCCAAATTTTACCCACCACTCGGATACCGACCTTATTACCGTAAAGAACCCGGAAAACCGCTCACTAAAAGAGAGGAATTCATCAACAATAAAAATCTTGAATTCTTTCGATACTGCCTTGAAAACCAAATCCCGGTTTTCACGCATTGTACCCCAACGGGGTTTGAGGCAGACAGGGCAAACAACTCAGGGAAAAACTCTAATCCTTTGTATTGGGAGCATCTTTTACAAATTGATGATAACAACAACGAGATCCCTGATGATAAGAAAATGCACAACCTCATTCTCTGTTTAGGGCATGCAGGGGGAAGCAAGGGTTGGTTTGCTAATGGAGATGAAGCAACTGAAAAGTACAAATGGAATGGCTCTTACGCCAAAAAAGCAGTACAGCTTTGCAGGAAATATCCAAATGTATATTGTGAAGTTGGTTTCTTGGCTGAAGTGCATGACCACAGGCGAGTCGATTACTTCAAAACAAGACTGGGGGATCTCCTAAAGGAAAACACCACCAATGCTTATCCTTACTACTTTCATAAAAAAGTAATGTACGGCAGCGACTGGCATTTACTCTATAATCACGGTATCGAAGATGGATATTTTGATAAATACGAAGCCATCTTTGCCTTCACGGATATGATAGATTTTAAGCATGATTTCTTTGAAGGCAATGCACGACGATACCTCGGTATGCCTCCTGCACCTGTAGTATAAAACTAATCATAGAGCGGAATGATCCATTTTTTCATTCCGCTCTACCCCTCACACCAACCGCCCCCGCCCCGTCAACAACTCCTGCATCATACCCGACTTGATGGATTGATACTTGGCGCGTTTGCCCTCCAGTGCTTCGATTTCTGTATCCATATCGCTTAGAATGGTGGCAATGGCGGTTTGTTCGGCGAGGGTTGGGGGGAAACTTAATTTCAATTCTTTTAAAGCATCTTGGTTTATATTAGTGTTTGCACTAACTGTGCTACTTTCTATCAACCTATTTCTAAATTTTTCTTCATAAAAACAATATCTTTTATAACTATCAGATAGCTGATCTTTTGTTCTAAATCTAATCAAAAAGCCTGAATACACTGTTTCTGGAAAGTCAGTTTTCAACACAGAGGTTAACCCAACACCAGAAGGTTTAACCGATGATCTAACAAACAAAACATCTCCCTTTTTTAGATTGTAAGTATTCAATTCAGAATCAGAACAATTTACCAAGCCTAATTTTGAAGAGCTATCTATTTCAGGCTTCCAAAAAACATCCATCAAATTGATAAATCGATTACCAAATCCAAAATCTTCTTTTCCTTTATTTATTCCATTTTTAAAATCACCTATTCCACCTAATTTTTTAGTGAACCACGCCCCACTAAACCCCTCCAACCGCCGACCACCACGATGAGGTGGCGTCAACAACTGCTGCATGGTGCCTTGTTTAATCTGTCGCTTTTTTTCAATCAAATCATCCAGTGCCGCTATCAGCGCATCTGCATCACTGAG
>CALHBQ010000026.1 GCA_937930815.1 uncultured Saprospiraceae bacterium
TTTTCCATTCAAAAATTCTTCATAACGATAATCATACTTGAAATAAAGGAAAAATTCATAAAAAGTCTCGGCTTGATGAATGATGGTATTAGACTCTAAATGAAGTGCATAGGTATATTTCCACTTCGTTTCCATCAAAATATCACTCACCTTTAAACCATCGGATTGACCGATAGCTGGTGTTATAAAAAATAGACCTAAACCAATAAAAAAAATATGTAGTATGTTTTTGCTCATGATAGGCGAAATCGGTTTTCTCATAAATTGAAGTTGAGTATTCAACTTCCAGAATTCAAAAATAAGGTTTTTATTAATATGAAAATATTTATTATAAAACCTTAACTTTTGAATAGCAAAAATTTCGCCATATGGGTATGCGGAACTTCAGTTCCGCTCATACCTATTTTGGATGGTTAGATTTTAATTTTAGAAATTTTTCACAAGAAGCATCAGTCAAATTTATAAAATTTGACTGATGCTTCTTTATGATTTTTTGCGGAACTGAAGTTCCGCATACTTACTTTACAAACATAATCTTCGCCACCGCTGTCTGTGGATTATCAAAATTTTTCACAGCAGTACTTATCACTAAGTAAACGCCTGAAGAAGCTTTTCGACCATTATAATCTTTTCCATCCCAAATCGCCTGACCACCCAAGGCTTCGGTTTCGTAAATCAATCGACCGCTGATGTCTGTGATTTTTACATTCGCATCACGCGCTAAACCGTTAATCGCAATCGGGCCATCATATTCAGGTTTAACTGGATTTGGGAACACTTTTACATTTTGGCTATTGACAACGCCTCCTTTGGTCGCATCTGTTCTTATCGATTGCAAGCCGCGTGCAGTTCCGATAAACACTTCTCCTGTCTCTTGTCGGACTTCGATATCAATGATATTATTATCAAAAAGCGGACTGTTTGTTTCTGTAAAACTGGCTAGCAAATCTTTACCGTCCTCCGATTGAAGAAAAACGCCATTGGTCGTTCCAAACCATTTTCGATTGGCGCCATCAACTGCAATTGCTTGTACAGACTCCCCTTTTAATAGATTTGCTAAATCACCTCCTACATCTACTGCTTGTAAAAAACCACTACAAAGATCCGAATCAAAAACCTGACTTCCACATTGAAAAATAACAACGCCATCGGAAGTTCCTACCCAAACATCTCCGTCCAAATCGACTTCTAAAGAAAGTACATCATTGGAAGGCATATTACTATTATTGGTTGAAAGGAATCGACATTCATCATCATTAGAATTATTTAAATCAAATTCATTGAAAACTATAAGTCCTGCTCCAGAGCTAGCAACACGCATCCATTTGTTACCTGCGCCATCTATGACAATATCCAATACCTCAGAGAAACCACCGCATTTTGCATTCGGGAAAGCCGTCCAATTTTTACTTTCTTTAGAAAAAACAGAAAGTGTATTGCCTCCTAAATAGCTCGTTACCCAAACATTTTCGTCTCTATCCAAAGCAATACCACCTACTCTGTTTCGACTGGTATCTCCTATTGTTTGACTAATTGAAGAGTTCTTGTCATTATATAAAGTCATTTCATCTGCTTCCAAATCGAAAGCTAACATTCCTTCTATATAAGAGCCCAAATAGACTTTCTCTTCGGTTGGGCTTGCTGCGATTTTTATAAAATCAAAAATATCATCCCCGCCACCTACCGCTCTGTCTTGCCCGCCCAGTTCTTCTCGATTTTGCCTCGTGTATTGCAACCATGAGCCATCTTCCTGAAGGCGCAAAACGCCATCTTGTCGGAAGAGGTATTCATTGGTCACATTGTATCCACCTGTAGCGACCCAAAGTTCGTTTCCTTTTATTTCTAAGTCCCAGATGTTGCCTGAAGCAGGGCCTTCGTAGGTATCAAAACTACAGCTCGCCTGTATATTTTCTAACATTCTGAATTGTCGTCCTTTATCTGCAATCCAAATACGACCTTGCACATCTTGAACTGCCGACTGAACATTCGCAACACAGGAAACCCCTACTTCTCGAAGTAGATTTCCATTCTTTTCAAAGAAAGCTAATTTATCAACACAACCACCTTTACAATCTAATCCAACTATCAAATGCTCTCCTTCCGCCGAAAGAAACTGAATAGAAAAATCTTCTTTATGATAGAAATTATTTTGAAGTCCGTTTTTATAAAAAAATAAACTGTCATTGACGTCCACTACTAATTGATCTCCCAAAGTCAAAACCACGTTGGAAGAATAATCCATCGGAAAGCCATCGCTTTGATCAAGCAATCTCCAACTATTGGCAAAGTCCAAAAGGTTGACAGAAGGATCGTCTTTAGCAACATAAATCCCTTCCTCGGTTGCGGCGTAGAAAGAACCGTCAAGTGCGGCAAATGATTTTACTGCGATTCCAGTTCTAATATCATTATTGGCAGTGGCAGTTTCTGGATCCATTTCCAAAAGCCCAAAACCAGCAGAAAGAAAAACGCGATTAGGAGCTACAAAAGTGATGTCATAAATTGATTGATCACCAGGCACATTTTTGTCTTTTACAAAAGGGAAATTGACAATTCCATCTGGTGTGATAAAATCTATATTTCTATTTTCATAAACTGCAATCAAGACATCGTTGAAAGGGCTGTGTTTTAATAAACTGATCTCAACATCGCTTAATCCATTTACTTTGGTCAAGCGTTCAACAGAGTTTTCATCTTTCTCAATTGCAAGCAAAGAAAAGTCAGCCGCGTAATAAACAGTTGAGGCATTTTGCGTCACGTAATTTCCCGTAGTATAAGGAAGGTAAGAGCGCCATTGACCAATTGCCACGTTTTGAGAATTTTCTTCCTCTTGTGCATTCACAGAAAAAGAGAGAAACATTAAAAGTATAAAAGTCAGAAGTTGATTTGTATTCATTGAATTGCCTTTTTATCAGTTTGAAAACCTCGTGGCAAAGGTATTATTGTTTGTCTCTTTTATTTAAAAATGAAATGTCGGTTTTGAACCACAAAAAACACATCAGTGTGACGCAAAAAGGTTGTTTTGACATGGCCTCTTGATATTTTGAACTAAAAAATGTTATGCTACATTTCGCTGAAAAAGACTAAAGAAAGCCGCTAACAGCATGACCAAACCACAGCCAATCAGATTCAGCCAAAGGAAACTAAGATTTATAAATCCATATTCATTGAGTAACCAAATCGTTACGACGAAGAATTCTCCAACCAATGCTGCTTTGAAAACGGCGTTAGAACCTATATTTTTCATAAAAAAGGCGACCATGAAAATGCCTAAAATCACTCCGTAAAAAAGCGAACCGATGATATTGACTGCCTGTATCAAATTCTCAAAACCTGCGGCAAAGTAGGCAAATAGCAATGCCAATACTCCCCAACCAACGGTAAACCATTTGGAAGCAGAAAGGTAATGAGCATCTGTGCCGTCAGCAACAACTGAGCGTTTGTAAATATCAATCACCGTGGTCGTTGCCAAGGCATTTAGCTCCGAAGCAATCGAAGACATCGCCGCTGAAAATATCACAGCGATCAACAATCCAACCAAGCCAACGGGTAAATAATTCATCACGAAAGTGATAAAGACATAATCGCCGTCTTTGATTTTCGCATTGGGTGTGGCTTTTAAAACAACTTGATTTGCTCGTTCTTGAAGGGCTTTGTCTTTCGACAAAAAGTCCAAAACATTGGTCCTTGCAGAAGTAATAGCGATTTCATTTTTACCATCAATTGCAGAAATTAACCCGCGGATTGCAGTTTGTTTTTCTTGAAAAACAGCAGCGTGTTCTACTTCTATTGATTTGAATTCGTTTTTCAATTCGACGGATTCTATTTTATCGACATTGGCGGTGTTGAAATGTAGAGGCGGTTTTTCAAATTGAAAAAACATAAAAACCAGCACACCAATAAATAGCACCGCAAACTGCATTGGCATTTTTATAATACCATTGAAAAGCAATCCTAAGCGACTTTCATTCAGTGATTTGCCAGAAAGATAACGCTGAACCTGCGACTGATCTGTTCCAAAATAAGAGAGAAAAAGAAAGGTGCCTCCCAAAAGACCAGACCAAAAATTGTAGCGATTTCCAAAATCAAAGGAGAAATCAATTACATTCATTTTGCCCATTTCACCAGCGACATCGACCGCATTTCCAAAAGAAACATCTTCTGGCAATTTGAAAACCAAAATAACCGCCGCCACAAATATTCCCGAAAGGATGATAATCATCTGCTGTTTTTGAGTGACGCTGACTGCTTTGGTTCCACCCATTACGGTATAAAATATCACGACCACGCCCATCAGTAAAATGGTAAGCAGCAAATCCCAACCAAAAATCGAAGAAAGAATAATGGAAGGCGCATAAATCGTAATTCCTGAGGCCATTCCCCTCGAAAGTAAAAAAAGACAAGCAGCAAGCGTACGAGTTTTGAGATCAAAACGCGTTTCTAAATATTCATACGGAGTATAAACATTGAGTCGATAATAAATCGGTAAAAAGAAAATACAAATGATAATCATCGCCAGCGGCATTCCAAGGTAAAATTGCGCAAATCGCATCCCATCGTTATATGCTTGGCCAGGAGTCGAAAGAAAAGTAATTGCACTCGCCTGCGTCGCCATCACCGAAAGCCCAATTGTCCACCATGGCAAATCTTTATCGCCCATGAGATAACTCTTTACATTATCTACTTTTCGGGTTTTCCAAACGCCATAAGCAACGATTGCTGCCAGCGTCCCTATCATTACAATCCAATCTATATTACTCATGCGTAGTGTTGGGTGAAGAGCCAAAAAATAAAAAGAATGACCGCGTGTGCCGCCAATATGGCGAGATACATCTTTTTCCAACTACCTAAAATTGGTGGTTTTTCTTCTTCTTGTTTTTTCATAAGTGTCAAAAGTAATT
>CALHBQ010000027.1 GCA_937930815.1 uncultured Saprospiraceae bacterium
GATTCGGCAAATGCTTTATAATATTGGTTACCAGATTCCGCGGCTCCTTCCAACCAAAACAATCCCAAAACTAACAGGGCAATCAATCGCATAAATTAAAAACAGTGTTTCCTCATTAAAAATTTAAAATAAATTAAATGCGAAAATATGAGTTCCTTTTTGGTTTGACAAGTTTTCCTACTTTCGCATTATATTTTTAAACGTAAATGGAGCTTTTAAATCAAATTTGGACTCTTTTTAAGAAAGAATTAATACTTGAGTGGCGTCAAAAGTATGCCATCAGTGGTATTTTACTTTATGTTTTTTCAACGGTGTTCATCATTTACACTGTTTTCATTCAAGTTGAACCAAGGGTTTGGAATACCCTATTCTGGATTGTGATGCTTTTCGCAGCAGTAAATGCAGTGACCAAAAGTTTCATTCAAGAAAGTGGGAATAGACAACTTTATTACTATCAAATCACCGATCCAATTGCAGTTCTGCTTTCCAAAATTCTTTATAATACTGGATTGTTGTTGGTGATTGGAATGATTTCTTTTTTAGCCTTCTCCGTTTTGGCAGGTAATCCCGTTCGAAATTATTCGCTTTTTGTTACCGCTATTCTTTTAGGAAGTTTAGGTTTTTCAATCACCTTTACTTTTATCTCTGCTATTGCAGCACAAGCGAATAATAATGCAACACTTATGGCAATTCTTAGTTTCCCGCTCATATTGCCTATTATTCTGACTTTACTAAAAATTTCGGCTCAAGCCCTTGGCCTGATTCAAGATTCAAGTGTTGATACTGACATTCTAATCTTGATTGGGATCAATGCAATGCTCCTTGGATTGGGATTAGTTCTTTTTCCTTTTTTGTGGAGGGATTGAAGTGAATTGCTGAAAAAATGGCAACTCCGCAACCTCGCTCTAACTCTTAAACATCTTAATTACCCGTTTCCCACTTTTACCTTTTACCGCAAGAAAATACAACCCAGAAGCTAATCCAGTTACATCTAAAGGGACAACTGTTTTCCCAATATAGACTGGTTTATCTCTAAGGATTTCTACTATCACTTTTCCACTCATATCAATCAAACTTGCTGATAATTCTTCGTCAATATCAGTTTGAATTTCGATGGAGAAATTATCTTTAAAAGGATTAGGCATTGCTTTCAATACAAAACCAGATGAGCAATTAAATTCAGAGGAAGTATTTGGCACCAAGAAAACTGGACTTCCATTTAGAAAAACATTATTTGCAGAAATACAATCAACTGAACCAGTAATTGAAAAATCCCAATCGAACTTTTTCATTTCTGAAAAACCAAATGTCGATGGAAATGAATAGTTTATTTCTGCATTCTCAGATAAATCATCCAATGTGGTAGCCCACATCACAAAAATCTCATCACCCGAAGTATTTTTAAAAGCTACTCCTTGAACAGCCGTTGTTGTATTTAGGGCTTTGGTCGATGCCTCATCATAGGTATATCCTTTCAAGGCAGTGGCTATAGATTTGAAGGCAATTCCAGCATCAAAAATCTTTCCGTTAGGTGGAGTTTTTCCAGATAAATTTTCAAATAACCCCATGAAATCAAAATCGCTATTTGCCTGATCAGCAGGTAGATTGTCAGCCAAAGAATAAAAGTGAACTTGACTGATTCCTTTCTCTTGTGCTTTAGCCATCAATTTAATGACATAGTTTTTTTGTGATTCATCTCCACCCAAAAATTCATCCGTAATTGAAACTCGTGCAAGATTTGTTTCTGTGCAAATGATGTTTTTTTCTGGAAATTCGCCATCCTTTCCAGTGTAACCATAACCATGTAAATTATCAATCATCCCATCCAATCGTTTCATAAATCCTTCAACTCCTTTATCTGAGTTTCGAGTCCATTGAAAACCGCCAAAAATATCACTCCAATAACGCATACTTCCATCAAAATGCGGATAAGCATGGATACTCAAACAATCGAAATATGCTCCTCCTTTTAGCGGATATAATACAGTTTCAGCGCCTCCATTAGGATTGTCTGTATTTCTCATAATGGCATCCAAAAAGGTCACATTTCCAAGTCCCCCAACTGCAATGTATGAATCAGGACTAATTGATTTCACCACTTCATAAGCAATGCGCATAGTCCTTACATAATGCTGAATAGGTGCACCGAATTTTGTCTCACATGGTGGCGGATCATTCTCCCACCAATTATTAGGAAAACCTCTTTCCATCGTTGCATTGCCTCCCATGTCTGTATCTGGTTCATTGGTGATTTCCCAATATTTTGTGTTTTCTCCATAGGTCAAAACCAAATTGTACATATATGCCGCATATACATTCTCTTCGTTGACTGGCGTTCCATTTTCGCCATTATCCCAAATTGGTTCATAAAGATTTTTGAAAGATTCAGATAATCTACCTGGACAATAATAAACCGAGTCTCGATTATGAGGTGCGGCATCTCCAACAAAAACGACGTTATTTTTCATGCCCACACTTGCGTAATGGTCAAATACATCTTTGCGGATTTCATAACCCCATTGCTGGGTAAACCAGTCAGGAAGCCAAACTCTAACGGAATTTGCAGCCAAACCAGTTACTTGCAGATCAGGATTACCCGCTGCAATATTGGCTAATTGATCATCGGTCCAACCATTGTAAGCGCCCATATTAACACCATAACCAAAATCATGAGTGTAAGGAGGTACAAAATCATTCGCCGAAAATGTAATCTGTGAAGAGATTGATGTGCACAGGAACATCAGCAAAAATGCTAAAGGAGATTTCTTCATAGTTTGTTTTATGTTGTGGGAGGTTTACACCACAAATTTAAGTAAAATGTACTGAAAACCAACTGGTATATTTCATCTGATATTGTCATGTAATTTGAAATTGCTATTTTTTAAGAAAGAGGTCACTCCATTATTACATTTTACTACCTTTGCAGCTTAATTTAAATTCCTGAAACAGACTACATGAGTTCAAAATATAAATACGATTTACGAGG
>CALHBQ010000028.1 GCA_937930815.1 uncultured Saprospiraceae bacterium
TACTCAGCGATTATTGATGCCAACGTTACGACGATTTTGACAGCGATTGTATTGGCTTACTTCGGTTTAGGCCCAATCAAAGGTTTCGCTACGGTATTGATTATCGGTGTACTTTGTTCCTTGTTTACTGCCGTTTTGGTCGGTCGATTATTGATCGAATGGTGGTTGGGTAAAGAAGGTCGCACTTTAGGTTTCTGGACTGGATTTTCTAAAAACATTTTAGCTGGTGTAAACATTGATTGGATGGGCATGCGTAAGGTAACTTACATGATTTCAGGTGCTTTGATCTTAATCAGTTTAGGTTCTATTTTTACTAAAGGATTTGACCTTGGGGTTGATTTCTCAGGTGGATATAGTTACACTATTGGCTTCGATAAAGCAGTTTCTGGTGACCAAGTAAGAGATGCATTGACTGCAACCTTGGGCGAAGGAACAGTTGTAAAAGCAGTAGATACAGAAAACACATTTAGTGTTACAACGAAATACATGATTGACGAAACAGGTGATGATGTTGCTGATAAAGTAATGGCAAAATTGCACGAAGGTGTCAACAGTTTGATGGGAGGAAGCGTTGCGCTCGAAAATTTCAAAAGCGCAAGTGCTACCGGCACGCACGTAATTTCTGCCAACAAAGTAGGACCAACGATTGCGGATGATATTCGTGATAGTTCATTCCAATCTGCATTCTTTGCATTGTTACTTATCTTCTTGTACTTGTTTATTCGATTTAGCAGATGGGAGTTCTCAATGGGAGCGGTATTGGCCTTGTTCCATGATGTTATCATCACGTTAGGTTTGTTCTCCCTTTTCTGGGGCGTATTACCTTTCTCAATGGAAATCGACCAAGCATTTATCGCTGCGATATTGACCGTAATTGGTTACTCTGTAAATGATACGGTAATTGTATTTGACCGTATTCGTGAGTTTATCAATAATTACTCAGGTAAGTCAAAAGAAGAGATTTTCAACCTTGCGATTAATAATACATTGAGTAGAACCCTGATTACTTCTGGTACAACCTTATTGGTGGTTTTGACTTTGTTCCTTTTCGGAGGTAGCAGTATCAAAGGTTTTGCCTTCGCACTTTTGATTGGTGTGTTTGTAGGAACGTACTCTTCTATTTTCGTTGCTTCTGCATCTGTAGTTGATATGATTAAAGAAATCAAAGCTAAAGATGTGAAGAAATCAAAAACAGGAACGTTCAACAGAGCGGGAGCGTAATTAGCGTTGAAAGTCTAAAGTTTTATTTTGAAAGTTGTCGCCCTTCGAGCGCAGTCGAGAAGAACGGCAACTTTCAACGTAAAACTTTCAACTTATAAAAAGTTGGCACGACGTTTGCGATTCCAATCAATACTTGTAAGTTTTGGTAAAAATTGTAAGATTTGTCAAAAAAAAAATTCAAGCCTCGTCTGATAAGCGAGGCTTTTTTTATGCCTAAATTCTAAAAACCTTACAAAAGAATAGAAATCAATCCTACCTTTACATTAGTTATCCAAGAGTATGCATGGCTTTTCAGAAAAGACGCGAAAGTGATTGATTTTCAGTTCTGAAAAAGCTAAAATTTTGTTGAATAGAAAATTCTATTGAAGAAAATTTTAGCCAAATCAGGTTTGAAAAGCGGTCATTTGTAGCTTTTTATGAAAGGTTATGCATACTCTAACATTCAAGGGACAATTTTTTTTATTAAAAAAGGAGATAACTGATGTCAAAAAAGACAATAGAAGTAAACGGAATAAATATACGGCTACAAAATCAAAGCAAAACTGACGATTATGTTTCGCTCAATGATTTGGCAAAATGTATAGGCGAACCTGCTCATTTGGTTAGGAATTGGATGCGACGTCGTCAGACCCTGCGCTTTATGGGCATTTGGGAGTCGATAAATAATCCCAATTTCATTCGCCCCAAGTACGAAGAATTACTTTACAAGTCTGGTGAAAATACCTTTGAATTAATACCAGGTAATTGGATAAAACATACCAATGCCATTGGTTTGAAAAGTCTTTTGGTTACAGAAGGAGGTATTTTTGCACATCGTGATTTAGCCTTAAATTTTTGCTATTGGCTCAGTCCAGAGTTTCAGCTTTTCTTAATAGAAGAGTTCCAACGCCTCAAAGGCAAGGACTCAAAAGAAATTGATTTTGAATGGAATGTCAAACGCCTGATGTCAAAAGCCAATTATCACATCCACACGCAAGCCGTTCGACAACATTTGATTCCACCCAAATTACAAAATACTAAAACTGAGGGCATGTACATGGCAGGGGAGGCCGATATGATCAACCTCGCCCTTTTCGGAAAAACCGCCAAAGAATGGAAAAAAGAAAACATCGAAGCAAAAGGAAATATGCGCGATGCTGCTTCACCTGAACAATTATTAGTCCTTTCCAACCTACAAAGTCTCAACGCTAAGCTCCTAAAATGGGGCTGCGACAAAGAGCAACGTCTCCAAATTTTAAACGAATCAGCGATTGAAGAAATGAGTGTTTTGATTTCTGTTGCCAGTATGAAAAAATTGAGGAAGAATAAGCGATTGGCGGCTAAGAATAAGTAGATTTTGATGAACGCAAAGGTGCAAAGACGCAAAGGAGCGATTCAGGTTTTAGGAACGCGGAGGCACGGTGACGCAGAGAGATAAATCTTTCCATCTATACGACATAATTCAAAATATTCTTTGCGTCCTTTCGCTTTTGCCTTCAATTGTTCGAAACGTTCCTCCCCGCGTCACCGCGCCTATTCGTTCATCCCTTCGCCGCTCCTTTGCGCCTCTCCGACTTTGCGTTCATCACTCCACCCCAAACCGAAAAGAAGTAATACTCTCAAAAACCTTCCCTGGTTTCAAAAACGTAGAAGGGAACCCAGATTGATTGGGCGAATCAGGAAAGTGTTGCGTTTCTAAACAAAATCCACTTCTTGCTGCATATGGTTTTTCTTCTTTTCCTTTTATACCATTCAAATAATTGGCGGAGTAGAATTGGACGCCAGGTTCAGTCGTTTTTATCTCAAGTGTTCGGCCAGATGAAGGGTCAATTGCTTTGGCGATGACAGGTGAAGGTCTTAAGCCTTCGTCTATATCTGCTTTTTCCTTTAGCACGAAATTGTGATCGTAGCCATTTCCTATTTTTAGTTGTGGATTTTCTTGATTGATACGGCTGCCGATTGGTGTCGATTTTGTGAAATCAAAAGGAGTGTTTTCAACAGCTTCGATTCCAGTTGGGATTTGGTTTTCGTCAAGCGGCGTGTATTTATCAGCATGGATGGTCAATGCATGATCTAAAATATCTCCATTTCCAGCGCCTTTCAAATTAAAATAAGTATGCTGAGTGAGATTGCAAACGGTGGTTTTATCAGTCGCCGCTTCATAATAAACGCCCAATGTGTTGTCAGGTGTCAAGGTATAAATGACCGTTACATCAAGATTGCCAGGAAATCCTTCCTCCATATCTTTGCTTCTATAATTTAACGAAAGCATACAAAAACCATCGTTAGAAGAGTACTTTTCTACCTCCCAAAATTGTTTGTCGAAACCCTTTTCACCACCATGCAAATTGTTGTTTCCGTTATTTTGAGCAAGGGTATATTCTTTTCCTTCAATGGTTAATTTTCCGTTGGCGATTCTATTTCCGTAGCGACCGATGATGGCTCCTATGTAAAATGGTTGCTTCAAATACTCCTCAAAAGTATCGAACCCCAAAACGACATCCTCGAAATTACCATCGCGATCAGGTACTTTGATGGAAGTGATAGTTCCCCCATAATTCATAATCTGAACCGTTATTCCGTTCTCGTTTTTCAAGGTGAATAAATCCGCTTTTCCAAATTGTGATTTTATGATAGTAGCTTCTCCTTTCATAATTTAAGAAATAATTGAATTGATACTTATTGTCAAAATGACACTTAAAATAGCAATCGGCTTACAATAGAAGGAAAAAATAGGTATTTCCCTACGAAGATTTAGCGCGATGTTACGACGCTTTTTTCTAATTTACTACATTTGAATTCTAAGTCATCTGAAATTCTTAATTTTTTACAAAACGAAAAAATAAAATGAATCAACAAAAAGGATTAAAAACGGCATTTGCTATTATCACCATCTTGTTTTTTTTATGGGGTTTCATCACTGTATTTGTGGACTCCTTGATACCTAGAGCAAAAGAGATTTTTGAACTTACTTTATTTCAAGCGGGTTTAATTCAATTTGCTTTTTTTGGTGCCTATGGATTATTGTCGATACCTGCAGGTGGGATTTTAGCAAAAATTGGCTACCAGCGAGGAATTGTTTTGGGACTTTTTCTATTAGGAACAGGGTGCTTCTTGTTTTGGCCAGCGGCATCTGTAAGGGCTTTTCCTTTGTTTATGTTGGCTGCATTTGTGTTGGCTAGTGGGATGACCTTTTTGCAGGTTGCAGCCAATCCATATGTATCAGTTTTAGGACCAGAAAAATCCGCTTCGAGTAGATTGATACTTTCTCAAGCGTTTAATTCATTTGGGGCTGCAATTGCTCCTGCGCTTGGAGCGATGTTTATTTTGAGTGATAGTGTAAAAACTTCTGATGAAATTACCGTTTTGGAATCGACCGCAAAGGAAGCATATTATGCAAGCGAAGCATCGGCCGTTTCAACTCCTTTTTTATGGTTGGCGGGTGTGATTGCGGTCTTAGTAGTATTTTTTGCAATTGTAAAACTTCCTAAAATATTAGGACAAACAGAAGCGACTGGTGGTTTTATGGATGCTTTGAAATTTCCACAATTGAAGTGGGGTGCACTGGGCATTTTTGTTTATGTTGGAGCAGAGGTGGCAATTGGAACCTATATGGTAAATTATTTCATGGACATGAATTTGGCGGAAGCAGTTAAATCATCTGAAACCATGAGTGGTATTTCTAAATGGGTTTTAGGCCAAGATTTAGCGAATGTTGATGCGAAAGGGATTGTAGGTGCTTTTATCCTTTTTTATTGGTCTGGCGCAATGGTGGGTAGATTTATTGGTGCTTTTTTAACGAAAGTCTTCAAACCATCACTAATCCTATCGGTATTTGCATTAGGAGCTATTTCGATGATCGTAATTTCAATAATGACAAGCGGATTTACTGCCATGTGGGCGATATTGTTGGTTGGACTTTTCAACTCAATTATGTTCCCAACTATCTTTACACTGGCTATCGAAGGATTGGGTGATTTCAAACCTCAAGGGTCTGGTATTTTGTGTACTGCGATTGTGGGTGGTGCTTTTATTCCTCCGCTTTTTGGTGCGCTGTCGGATGGTACTGGGTTTAAAATGGCGTTGATTCTTCCAATTATTTGCTATCTATATATTGCATGGTATGGTAGAAGTAGAGGACGTGTAATTGCATAGCGCTTACAATATTTTCAGTCAAGGAAGGGCATAATTGTTTTGATATAAATGTCTTCCTTGACTGAATTTTTTTAATTCAAATAACTTCTCTTAGGGTTTGTTTGAAGTTCTATGATTGAGCGAAAGTGAGAAAATTTTGTTCTGTATAATGCAAAAAAAAAACAGTCCACCGATGGCAGACGGGCGGGTGTAGGCGATGCCTTAGCTTCAACGAGAATTTTAACGCAGTTCAGAATAAAATTTACTACTCGTAGGCAATTGATGGAAATTAAACAAGCTCTTAGGCTGCTGCTCACCTTTTCCTTCTCCAAAGGAACTTAATAATTTCTTTATCAAAAGAAGATAGGTTCAAGACATTCTCTAATCATTCCTTAGTTTCAACAGTCTTGATTTTGACAACTTCATTTTTTTTGGTGAACTATAGAAAGATTCGCAGGTAGTTTTGGCAAGACAAGTTTCACTGCCTATGCGAATCAATATTTTTATACTCTTCTTTATTTTTAGCTATTTTCAAGTAGTGGCTCAAACCTGTTGCTCGGGTGGTGTCCCGACTGCTAATAATCTTGGTTTGCCAAAAGCAGAAGCAAAGACCATACAGGTTTCCTTGAATTATGATTTTAATGCTTTGAACACCCTTAAGACTGGAACCGAAAAGTTGGAAAGTGCCTCTCGATCCAGACTAACCCATACCTTGATGCTTCAGACTGGTTTTAGTGTTTCAGATCGCATCAGTTTTGATTTATTTGT
>CALHBQ010000029.1 GCA_937930815.1 uncultured Saprospiraceae bacterium
GTGTTAATTGCAATTGCCAAATTCTCATATTCTTCTCTCGATATTTTTCCTGCTTCGAATGCAGCGCTAACTTCATTGATATAGACAGTTGCCACAAAAACATTATCACTAATCATAGACAAAACCCCGTTTGCAACATAAAACATTGCAGGTTGTACCGACTTCTCCATTGATAATACATACTCAATGATTGGTGTGAATAAATGCAAGTCATGAATCATTCCTACAATAACAAAAAACACGGCTAACAAAGCTGTAAAAGGAAGTGCCTCTTCAAAAGAATGTCCGATTTTATGCTCTGAAATAATACCAGTGAAAGCAGTTTGTAAAACGATAATCGCCAATCCAATCAATCCAACTGGAGCTAAGTGTAGTGCCAATCCTACAATCAAAAAGATAGCAGAAAGCCCTTGAACCAACAAAGCATATTTTTCTTTACCAGTACGATTCTTATCTTGATCTTCAACAAAACCCGTAAGGATGTCTCTTACCTTTTCAGGTAATTTCTCTCCAAAACTAAACCAACCCGTCACTTCCAAAAGCACAACAGTCAAAAGTCCACATGCTAAAACAGGCATCGTGATAGGAGCCATTTGGAAGAAAAAATCCATAAAGTTCCAACCCAGTTTTTCGCCAATCAATAAGTTTTGAGGCTCACCAACAATCGTACAAACACCACCCAAAGCAGTACCAACCGCTCCGTGCATTACCAAACTTCTTAAGAAACTTCTGAATTGTTCTAAGGTGTCGCTATCTAATTCTTTCCTATCGGCAACCCCACTATCATCATAATCTTCGTCACTCGAATGCACTCTCATATAAACTTCATAAAACCCGACGAAAACACCAATCAAAACAGCCGTTACCGTAAGGGCATCTAAAAATGCACTCAAGAAAGCTGCAATGAAACTGAATAGCAATGACAGTACTATTTTCGAACGAACATTGATAAAGATTTTACCAAAAAGATACATTAAAAGTGGCTTCATAAAATAGATACCTGCCACCATAAAAACCAAAAGTAAAATCACTTCTAAATTGGCTTCTATTTCGTGATAAACGGTATGCGGAGTGGTTAGTCCCAAAAAGACGACTTGCAAAGCAATCAAACCACCAGCTTGTAGCGGGTAGCATTTCAATGCCATTGCTAAGGTCAAAATGAATTCAGCGATAACCACCCATCCGGTTACCGTTGACCCCACAGTGAAAAGTAAAATTGGATTAAGTATTAAAAAACCGATGATTGCATACTTGTACCAATCTGGAGAATTACCTAAAAACGACTTAAATGCTTCCATGAAAATGTATTGACCTCTTTAAAGAAATATTGGTGATTAAATTGTCACAAGAGATTGATTATCAATTAATTGAAAAATTAAATTTCACTAATTTGTGATAGTCTTTTACATCTAATTTTTCGTTAAGTTTCGCAAAAGTAATAAAAGGATTTTAATCTTCTTAATATTCTTTTTTGTGCTAAATTCGCGCTCATGGAGAAACCTGCAAAATTTACAAAAAAGGAGAAAGTAGCGGACATAATAAAGATACTCGAAAAGGAGTTTCCTGAAATCCCAATTCCGCTCGATCATACCGATTCGTATACACTTTTGGTGGCCGTTTTACTTTCTGCTCAGTGCACCGATGTACGCGTCAATCAAGTAACTCCTGCTTTGTTTAAATTGGCAAATAATCCATACACGATGGCTGAAGTTCCAGTTGAAGATATCAAAGCCATCATCCGACCATGCGGACTTTCTCCTCGCAAGTCTCAAGCGATTTCTGACCTTTCAAAAATATTGATTAATAAGCATGGTGGCATCGTTCCTCAAAGTTTCGAAGACTTGGAAGCATTGCCAGGGGTTGGGCATAAAACGGCTTCGGTAGTTATGGCTCAGGCATTTGGTGTACCTGCTTTTCCAGTTGATACGCACATCCACCGATTGGCTTGGCGTTGGAAATTGAGCGCTGCAAAAAATGTCGTCCAAACTGAAAAAGATTTGAAACGTCTTTTTCCAAAAGAAAAATGGAATGACCTGCACTTGCAGATCATTTATTTTGGTAGGAAATTTTGTACAGCAAGAGGGCATGATCCAAAGGTGTGTCCGATCTGTTCGAAATATGGTCGAAAAGAGCTATTTAAGTAATAGCTGAAATTAAATCGAAAAAGGGTTGCCTATTAACTTCACACTACCTACATTTATACACGAATTAGAATTACGCTACTGATACCATGTTTGAGGTTACTAACGACACGCCGGATGTGCGCTATAAATTCAAGGAACTAAGAGTTTACTCTTCCACTGAATGGTTAGCGGATAATAAAAAACGATATCGACAAGTCTTTGACAAGTTCGATACCTCTTTCATATACGCAGAGCTTTCTTTCTACAATAAAATGTTTGACCGTGAAGATTGGGAAATCAATCTGACCCTCAAATGTTTCTCTTTCCACAAAAACAAGACAGAGATTTGCGAATTGCCCATTCAGAAGAATGTGAGCAAGTATGATAGTGTTGTTTATATCCGGGAAGGGTGGGGCAACAAAAGCGATGGCGCCTTTTGGAAAAAAGGAACCTACTTTTGGGAGGCTTGGGTAGATGGAAAAAAAATCTCCTCAAAGTATTTTTACATCGAAGATGCAGGTCGCGAGATTACCAAATTCGATAATCCTTATATGAATGTGCAATCCATCCGTTTGTACGAAGGCTCATATGATGATGTGATTGAGGAAGAAAGAGTTTATTACAAAAAATTCAGTGCGGAAGAAACGCGTTATATTTATTTAGAAATGGTTTTCAAAAATCTAAACCTAACCCACAGCTGGCAGAGTGAGATTTTTGTGAAATTCTATAATGACGCAAGAGAGTTGAAAGGACAGATCATTCGCTTACAGCGAATTGATATGAAAAATGAAGTGATAACGCTGACTGCTGGTTGGGGTTCTAACGCAAAAGCAAGTTGGCGACCAGATCATTATACTGCCGAGTTGATTTTCATGGATCATGTCTTGGCTGTGATTCCATTTGAGGTGTGCGATGATTTTGAAGAAGGTGGCCCAGCAGTTTGGTTGCCTAACTCAGATATGCCACTGTTGATGAATCCAGTTGAGGATTTGCATCAGTCATTTGAGGAAGTGTTAGTGAATTTGGAAGATTTGATTGGTTTGCACGAAATCAAGCAAAAAGTAAAAGACCACGCCAAATACATTCAGTTTCTAAAACTTAGAAAGGAAAAAGGTTTTTTGGAAGAGGATCGCATTAACGTCCACTCGGTATTTACGGGTAACCCAGGAACAGGGAAAACGACTGTTGCCAAAATGATGGGTAAACTTTATCATAAAATGGGTTTGCTCTCTAAAGGTCATGTGCATGAAGTAGATAGAGTTGATTTGGTCGGTGAATACATCGGACAAACGGCTCCTAAAGTAAAAGAGGCAATTGAAAAAGCAAGAGGTGGCGTCCTATTTATAGATGAAGCATATTCTTTGGTTCGTTCCAAAGATGATAATAAGGACTTCGGTCGCGAAGTGATTGAGATTTTAGTCAAAGAACTTTCTAACGGAAAAGGAGATTTATCGGTCGTAGTGGCAGGTTATCCAACGGAGATGGAAAAGTTCTTGGCTTCTAATCCTGGTTTGAAAAGTCGATTTAAGCACAACTTTGAATTTACAGACTACTTGCCTCAAGAGTTGGCAGTTATCAGTAAATATGCTTGTACTAAAATGGATGTGAAACTAACCAGTGCAGCTCAGCGAAAAATTGAAGAAATTATCGTTCAGGCCTATCGAGATAGAGATAAAACTTTTGGAAATGCGCGATTTGTGCATGATTTGATCGAGAAAGCGAAGGTAAACCTCGGTTTGCGAGTCATGTCATTGCCAGAGCCTGAAGAAGCAGTTAAAGAGGTTTTAGAAACCATTACTTTGGAAGATGTCCTCAAAATTGAGTACAAAAAACCAAAACAGCTTCCTAATATTCCAGTGGATGAAGAATTGCTGGAGCAATCATTGGCTGAGTTGGATAAACTGATTGGCCTTGGAAATGTGAAAAAGCAGATCAACGAACTGGTCGAATTGGTTCGTTACTATAAAGAGTCTAAACAAGAAGTGCTTAAAAACTTCTCTTTCCATACTGTTTTTGTTGGAAATCCGGGAACAGGTAAAACAACCGTTGCTCGTATTTTAACAAAAATCTATAAGTCGCTCGGCGTACTCGAAAGAGGTCATATGATTGAAACTGACCGCCAAGGATTGGTCGCAGGCTTTGTAGGACAAACAGCTATTAAGACCGCTAAGAAAATAACAGAGGCGCAAGGTGGCGTCCTATTTATAGATGAAGCCTATGCTTTGACGATGAAAAAAGGCATCGCTCAAGGGGATTTTGGTGATGAAGCCATTCAAACTTTGCTCAAGCGAATGGAAGACATGCGTGGTGAGTTCTTCGTTTTTGCTGCCGGTTATCCAGATAATATGGAAGCATTCCTAAAAGCGAATCCAGGACTAAACTCTCGTTTTGATAAAATTTTAAAATTTGAAGACTATTCGGCTCCTGAATTGATGGAAATAGCCGACTTCCTCATTGGAAATAGAAAACTAAAATTGGCGAAGAATGCCAGAGCGCACTTGCTCAAGTATCTTGAGTTTGTTTTCAATTATCGTGATCAGTATTTTGGAAATGCTCGAACTATTCGAGGTATCGTAGATGATATTATTAAAAATCAAAATCTACGATTGTCAAAACTTTCTGTCGAAGAAAGGCTAAAAGTAGATAGGGAGATGATCAATATCTCCGATTTAGAATCGCTTTCTTTCAACTCAGAATCTGATATTTTTACTAAAAAGAAAATTGGTTTTGGCGCACGAAACAGTTGATTTTTATTAGCTGGGTTATGTGATTTGTGACAGTGAAAACTTATTTTTTTAAAGCCTTTTTATCTTTTGATAACCAAAGTAAGTTTATTCTTTTAACTCGAATTTTAGATTTTCTCTGATAAATTGCAGGTTTTCTCTTTAAAGAATGGGTATTCTTTATGCTTTTTTGTGACATTATGTTGAAAATTTAATGTTATGAGCGCATTGGTATAGAATTTGAACTTTTCTTTTTGATTTTCCCTCCCTTATTCTTCCCCCTTAGGTTTTCCCTCTTCACATTCTAACGATTTCTGGTTTCACACAAAAATTATTTCTTCCCTTTTTGAGCATTGCTCATGGTGGGGTTTTTACATTTTGATCAAGAACAAACATTGTAGTATGAAGAGTCCAAATCTCTACACTAAGAAAAGTTTAATTTCCCTTTTCAGTCTATATGCCGTTTGCATGTTGACTGTTTTGGCGTTTAACCCTGCAGCAGCTAATTGCCCTCCAAATATTACTTACAATTTGGATGCATGTAATTCTGTGTCTGGCTCAGGTACGAACGACTATTCAGAATTTATTGCTAATATTACTGACCCATCATGTGGTTCAGTAAGTGGTTCAGCTTTTACTCGTTTACAAGGGTGGCATTCTTGTACAGTGGATCATACGGGAGTTGAATCCACGAGTCAGGTAGCAATGTGTATGGCATATCCCGATCCAGTAACAAGTTGGCAGGATAACCACAATGAAGCCTTGAGGTTTTCAATTGTTTTATCACCCGATGTAGGAGAAACACTATGCCTTGATGCTCTTGAGTTTTATGAGATTGCTTCTAGTCAGGTTCCAATTACTGCATCTTCAACTGGTCAAGTTACTGGCCAAAGGAATGTGAATTACCCTGAATTTTTTGGAATAAGAATAACTTCAGGGGGAACAGAGATTTTTGAATCAATAGGAAATGCAACAACGAATACTTGGTCTCTTCAAGAGATTTCTATTCCTAATATATGTACTAATACCTCAATAACTTACGATTTTGAAGTTTTACCTTACAATTTTGTAGGTACACGGATGAATGATGTTTGGGAGGTAGATGAATTTAATATTTCTACTTGCTGTGGTTCAAGTTCAAGTTCAGTAATAGAAGGATATGCTATTGCTGCTCAGGGAAATACAAGAAACGGAAATCGAATTAATGCAACTGGAGCTCCAAATGGAACCACAACTGAAATTGGTCATGTTTCGGATTATTTAGTTTTGACTTTAGAAAAAGAAATTCCTGCGGGCACTTCATATGACATTCACCTCTCAGGAAGGGGAGGAGGAGTTACTGTAGATGTTTTTGAGGCTCCGTTGGGCACTTCTTTACCTACCAGTCAGGCCAACGCACCTAGTGGGTTTACTCAAAATGGGCAGGCGAGTTCATCAAATGGAAGTGCGGTTGTTGTTTCAAAAACAGCAATAGTAGATACTAAATATCTTTATTTCGACAGAGGAAGTGGAGATATTGAAATTGATGGAGTAAGTTATAGACTTAGTGCTCCAAGCAGTGGTCAAGTTGAAGTGCAAATTTCCGCAGGATCTGATGACGCAGAAGAAAATCTTTCTACTGGAGGAGTCGCTCACAATAGTTCTGATCTTGAACTAGTCACAGATGGTTCTGCCCAGTTGGTTGGAATGAGATTTCAATCTATAAATATTCCACAAGGAGCAAGAATCGTCTCAGCCTATATAGAGTTTGAGTGTGATGAAAACAGCTCAGGCGCTTCTTCTTTAACTATAAAGGGTCAAGCAATTGATGATGCACCTACTTTTAGCGGGGCTACTGGCAATATTTCTAATAGAGCAACGACAACTGCTTCTACTTCTTGGACACCTGCCGCATCTTGGAGTACAAATCAAAAACATAAAACTTCCAACTTCGCAAATGTTGTACAAGAAATTGTAGATAGAAGCGGTTGGAGTGCAAATAATGATATAGCAATCATCATTTCTGGTTCTGGTTCACGTATCGCGGAATCTTATGATGGAGAAGCGGCGGCGGCTCCTAAATTGGTAGTGGTATATGATAATGTGGTGAATACAGCCAATTTATTAAAGTATTCAGTTCAAACTGAAAATTCTGCAGAGCTTTTCTCCTATGATCCAGATCCTACTTGTGCATCAGCAGATTGGGCAGCAGATTGGACAAAATTTACGTGTCCTGA
>CALHBQ010000030.1 GCA_937930815.1 uncultured Saprospiraceae bacterium
AAGTGATCTTCCTCGAAAGGAAGTCTCCTCAGTTTTTTGTCCACGTTAATCTATTTTTTAACAACTTCTAAATATAAAATGGGCTGTCTCGCTTGAGGCAGCCCATTTTTCGTTTCTTTGTGCTTTATAAATTTTTGAGAAAATTACACATGCGTTTACACTTTAATCTTTGTTTGGCGGTCGTTAGAACTTTAGAAAAGATTTTCCATGAAGGAGAATATGCAGATAAAGCAATCGAGCGAATTCTTAAAACCGATAACCGGTGGGGGTCGAGGGATCGTGGTTTTATTGCCGAAACGACTTATGACATTGTCCGATATTTTCGTTGGCATACCGAAATCGCTGGAGATCCACGTGATTCTCTGATGGATTGGTGGGAGCTATTAGGTTGCTTTCTTTATTTTAAAGATTATGAAATGCCACGCTGGGATGTTTTTGAAAACAACAAATATGGCCTCTGGAAAAAGCGAGCAGATGAATTGAGAGGGATTCGCAAATTAAGAGAATCGATTCCTGACTGGATAGATGAAATTGGGGAAAAAGAATTGGGTGATAAATGGGATGACACACTTCATCATCTAAACAAAAGAGCAAAAGTTGTTTTGCGTGTCAATACCTTAAAAGGTGACCAATCTGGACTCATAAAAGGTTTGAATAAAGAAGGTATTGAAGGAGATAAATTAGGTGAAACTTCGGTTACGCTTAAAAAGCGAGCGAGTGTTTTTCGTACTAAATTATTCCAAAACGGCTTTTTTGAAGTTCAAGATTATTCCTCTCAGCAGGTTTCTGAATTTTTGGATGTTGCACCTGGGATGCGCGTTTTTGATGCTTGTGCTGGGGCAGGAGGGAAGACCCTTCACTTGGCAGCCCTGATGCAAAATAAAGGTCAAATCATTGCACTCGATAATGTAGAATGGAAATTGTTAGAACTAAAAAAACGGGCAAAACGTGCTGGAGCACACATCATAGAACGCCGCTGGATTGATTCTACAAAAGTCATCAAACGATTAAAAGAATCGGCAGATAGATTGTTGTTGGATGCTCCATGTTCGGGCTTAGGAGTCCTTCGTCGGAACCCAGATGCAAAATGGAAACTTACTCCTGAGTTTTTAGAAAACATCAAAAAGACGCAACGAGAAATCATCTCCAGTTATTCAAAAATGGTAAAACCAGGTGGGAAAATGGTTTATGCAACTTGCTCCATTTTACCTTCTGAAAATCGCGAACAAGTCGATTGGTTTTTGAGCCAAAATGATCAATGGGCTTTCGTAAAAGATAAATCCATTTTACCTCAGGATGAAGGATTTGATGGGTTTTACATGGCACTTTTAGAAAAGAAAGTAGCTGAATAAATTTTGAAATATTAATCAAAAAAAATGCTCTGCAAGAATTTTCTTGCAGAGCATTTTTATTTCAAACAAGTTTTGACTTTGAGTAACTTGTTGATTATAAGTGTTTTATATTTTTACTTTGAGATAATAATCCTTTTAGCAATTAATGATTTATCAAGTTTTTGCAATAAAACATTGTAGATGCCATTTGGCAAATCTAAGCTAATTTCATTTTCAGAAGAAACGTTTTCGATTTCAAAAACTGTTTGACCTAAGTTGTTTACAATACTTATTTGTGCAACTTCATTCACAACTTCTCCTAAGCTTATATTGAAATTTCCATTTGATGGATTTGGAGCAATTTTTAGATTTTCTTCAATTAAGTTTTCGTTCAAAATTGAAGTGTTTACTAAACAGGCAATACAAATATCAATGCAATCTTGATAGTTACCTATCCAATGGAAAATGCTTTCAGTTGTAATATCCAAAAGCGGGAAATAGTTTCCTGAATTAGTATTTGCTGAATTTGGTTTATAAAAAGGATCTCCAGAATCCATAAGTTTTATCACGTCTGGGCAATCACCTACTGGTTCAAACGTGAAAAGTAGAACTTCTTCTTCGTTTGCAAATTTATCATATGGAAAATTATCGTTAACAATAAAACCGATATCTACGTAGTCTACATTTGAGTTTTCAATTGGAGTATTTACTCGCGAAATATTCCCCCAAAATCCAACAAGGTTATTTAAATTTTTTATTTCAAATCCAGGTGAAACTAACATTGAAACTTGACCTGATGAAAAAACTAAGTTGTCAGAAAGATCTGGGCTGTTTTCGTCAAGTTTAGCATAAACACCCCAGCCAGAATCATCAGCGAGTTTTTCTAATTTGAAAAGAATTTGACCTTGAAGGGTCATAGAAGCTATGAATAGAAAGCTGATAAAAGGTAAAAGTTTTTTCATTTTATAGAATTTTAGTTTGAAAATTTTAGCTTAAGTGTTTGATATTTACATATATATACTATTGTATTTCAATTACTTAGAAATAATAATGCGCTGCGTTTGAAGAACTTGATTTTCTTTTTCAAAAGCAACAAAGTAAAGGCCTTTTGCAAGATCTAAATCCATTTTCATCAATAACTCAATTTCATCATTTTGATAAATTTGATTACCGATGGTATTGAATATTTTAATTTTATCTATTGTTTGAGCATGTTTGCCAAGGTCAATTTTGAATGAGCCGTTTGACGGATTTGGATAGATTTCTAAATCAGTCAATTCAATATCATTGTTGCTCGAAAGGTCAGAACAAGGCAAGCAACTCCATGCACACATATCATAATTTCCCTCCCAATTGTAAATTTGGTTAACATTAGAATCAAAAATTCCTAAATCATTTCCTGGGTTAACTCCGATAGAATTTGGGAGATTGGCAAATGGATCTGTTTGATTTTCGATTAAGTAAAGTTCTGAAGGACAATCGGCAATCCTATCAATTGTAAACAAAAGGGTCTCTTCGTCGTTTTTTAATGTGATTTTTGGAAAATCCTGCACTAAACCAAAACTTAAATAATCTTTTGTAGGATTTTCAATAGGCGTGTAAATTCGAGCATTCGCATCCCATGTTCCATGGATATTTTCCGTTTGCCCTATTTCATAACCAGTTGGAATTACCAAAGTAATTTGCCCAGAACCAGTTATCGTATTTGGAGATGGATTGATATTATTTTTCGGCTTGACGTAAACTCCCCACTTGGTGGAGTCAGACATCAATTCAAGTTTCAGTTGAAGTTGACCAAAAGCTAAATTAGGAAGGAAAAAAAGTATAAAGAGAAAAGAAAGTAAATGTTTACAAACACTCATAGTGTAATTTTTAATTAGGGACTATGAGGGGTAGACTTTACTAAGGTCAAAAATAATGCCTTTTCTATTTTACAATAACAATATCACTATTTGTTAGATATCCGTTTTTGGTCGTTTTTAAAACATACAAGCCCGAAATCAAATGAGCAACAGGAATGATACCATGGTCTATGTACTCATTTTTAGTTATTGATTTTCCATAAAAATCAAAAAGCTCTGTTTCGAATTTGCCAACGGTTTTGATATTAATAATATCAGATGTTGGATTTGGGAAAATGGAATAACTATTAGAAATGAGTTCTTCTGATGAATTTACAATTGGAGTGAATTTGAAAGTTTTATTGGTAACTTTTGGACCTGATTCCATACCTCCACAAAAATAAAGTTCTTCTCCAAATTGAGCCAAACCTCTTAAATCCATTACTCGCGGAAATAAATTACTTGAGTTAAATTCGCCATTCATTGGATTGTAAACAAATGTTAATCCGTCAGGAATTGAAGGTTCACCATTTGAATATCTCAATCCATCATAATTATATGTAAAAGAATTTCCTCCAAACCATTTTACTACATCATTAATGGTAGCACAAGCTGCTCTGTAATGCGACCAATTAGCGTCAGCAGATTGCCATACAATATCTGAAGGGTCATTAGGATTTATATATCCTTTTTTTAAGTCAAATGCCCGAGGAAAAGTGGAACCAATTCTTGCTCCTCCTTTATAGTAAAGTGTATCACCGAGAATGCTGCCAGAAGCTCCAAAAACTTTAAACGAAGAACTGTTTGGAACTTGGGTGCCGCTCCTCCACTCGTCAAGTGCCGGATTATAAATTTGAACATTTCTAACATTCGTATTTTGGCTCCAACCTGTAACGCAAATGATCAAACTATCTTTATAAACTACTTGCACATGGTCATCAACAGGGACTGGCATTGGTTTTCCGTTTGGCTCATATTCATTGGTTTCTGGGTTGTAAATATGGACTTCATCGAGTGTTCGCTCATTGCCATTTGCGAAAACTTCATAACCGCCCATAATGTAAATTTTGTTTTTGACTGTACTTGCACCTGCTGCAATTCTACCTGTACCGGAAGGTAATTCTGCTATCGTTTCCCAAACATCTGTTTCTGTATTGTATCTGAAAGCTCTTTTGTGGATGCCGTCCCATCTTTTGGTAGAGTCAATCCCAGAGAAAGAAAACATATGCGGAACGCCGTTGACATAAGCTCCCGTTACGGCATTATTACTAACCGGTTCAGGCATGTCTGCCAAAAAGGTTTGACCATTCAATGAAAAAAGAATTAACAAGTTCAAACAAGAAAGGAGGGTTCTCATGATAAATATTTTAATAGATTTGCGCCTCAAATTAGTAAAACAGAATGAATTCCATTTATAAAGACGTATATCAATATTGCGAAAAGCACACCAGCAGACCAGATACGGTTTTATATGAGTTGGAAAGAGAAACTTATTTGAAAATTCTTTCTCCTCAAATGATTTCTGGACCAGTTCAAGGTAAGTTTTTAGAAATGGTCAGTGCCCTGATGCAGCCGAAAAATATTTTGGAAATTGGAACATTCACAGGTTATGCGGCGATATGCTTAGCACGTGGTTTGGCGCCAGATGGCATCCTGCATACGATTGAGGTAAACCCTGAATTAGAATGGATTTCAAGAAAGTATTTTGAAAAAGCGAATCTTTCTGAAAAAATAAATTTCCAAATTGGTGATGCTCGTGAAATCATTCCAACCATAGAAGTTGAATTTGATATCGTATTTATCGATGCTGCCAAATTTGACAATGACCTTTATTACGAAATGGTACTTTCGAAATTAAGAACAGGAGGATTGATTATGGTTGACAATGTACTTTGGAGTGGAAAAGTAGTCAGAAATGAGCAAGACAATGCAACTCAACTTATCATGGCATTTAATAAAAAAGTGGCAGCTGATAAGAGGGTAGAGACCGTCATTTTACCGCTGAGAGATGGATTGACTATGGTTAGAAAGTTGGGGTGACCATTCGAAGGGTTTTAGTAGGAAATGTCATTTGGGTCTTGAATAAATTGTTTGATTGTTATTCAATTGGTCATTTTATAACAACCATTCAACAATCAAACAATTATACCATTTATAATCTACTCACCCACCATTTCGCGCCAAGCTAAAACACCGCCAGCTAAGTTCAATACATTTTCAAAACCATTGGCAAGCATAAATTGTTGAGCGCGACCACTGCGAGCGCCAGAGCGACAGTGCAGTACTATTTCTTTGGATTTAAATTCTTCCAACTCACTTACTCGGTCTCCAAATTGACTCAAAGGAATGAGCTTTGCTCCGATGTTATAATCATCAAATTCGTTTTGTTCTCGTACATCTACGAGTACGAAATCTTCTTTGTTGTCTAATTTTTGTTTGAGTTCCTGTACAGTGATGGTCATGTTTTTAAAAATTTTCTCAAGAAGTTGTTTAAAGATTAATTTCATTGTTTGACAAATTGTACAAACTGTGTTTTAAATGTTTTTCGATTAATGATTTTTGCGAAATAAATTCCAGCTATAAATCGCTGAGTATCAATTTGTCGCGTCAATTTACCTGAATAAAACGATTGACCTAAATTATTGAAAATATTTATTTCAAAATCCGCATGTTCTCCGTTTTCGATTTTAAAATTCAATTGGTCAGTTACTGGGTTTGGATAAACGGTTATTTCTTGACTACTAATTTGTGTATCCTTTGTTGATGTTTGTAATGGCTCTTCAGCACCATCCATGACAGGACGAATCATTAATGCTCCTTTAAAATCGATGTAATCATCAAGTTTCCGCCATTCAAATCCAGTGTGGAAGGAGATATGTTGGCTTGCTTCAGGCGTGTTTCTGTCAAAGCCAACAGGAACAGGGTTTGGTGTACTTTCTAATTGTTGCCATCCTACATAAAATTTCCCTGCTCCGATACTTATCGGTTTTGCAACAATTGAATCTAAATTATTTGGGTCAGCAAGTAAATAAGTCGTGAAACCTTGTAATGAATCAGATGGAGCAGGTCGCACTGTGCGCAAATATTTAGCTTGTCCCGCCGTTCCTAAACTATCTTCCCAAACCAATATATTAAATCTTTGACCATAATAATCCCCATTTACTTCTGGAAAATGGAATTGAATGGCTTTTAAACTATCGTCAACATTTGCTTCAAACTCAACTGCAACCATGGAGTTGGCACCATCGCTGTCGAGTGCTTTTTCGGCTGTACCGTCGTCGTAGGCGAAGTAGTTGGAGATATCTGTACAAGTCGCTAAAGTATCATTTTTAACAAACCCTTCAGTTACTAAATCGTTTACTTTAATTGTTTGCCTTACTTCAATTCTTAATTCTTTTTCAGTACTCGCTAAGGACTTTAAATCACTTAACATTATTGGAAGTGTACTTTCTCTGATTATATCAGTTCTAAATTCTGGAATTCTTGATCTTAAATTGGCTTCTAATCCACCGACTAATGCAAATTTTGGCCATTCAGTATTTGTCGTTTTTTCAGAGATATAAACAAAAGATTCATCAAGATTTTCATCAACGCTCAAATGGTTAAATAGTGAAGCACTGACCATACCGTAAAGTTCTTTTTCTTCAAATCCTTGAAACTGTTTAAGTGGCATTGCTTGATATCTTTTCAGAATGCTTGGATTGCCTTCACTTATTGCGACATCTTTAGAGCTTTGAGAAGTAACTGATCTACCTGAGTTTAGTGATACATAATCCAAATGCCAAACCCCATATGCTCCGCTTCTTTCACTCAAATTAGAAAATCGAAACTGAAATCCATTATGGAAATAAGCTGGATCATCCAACTCAATACCTTGAAAAACAAATGGAGGGAAAACATTATTTCTAATAAATCCAGACCCCTCGAATGCAGCTACTTTTTTCCACCCGTCAGATTCAGTTAAAAACTCTACGATGAGAGAATCTTGTTTTCTTGTAAAGAAGCCACGTCCTTTCATTTGATAATAAAAACTCAAGGCTACATCTTGCCCAACAGATGAATTGCTCAAATCTATTGGCTTAGAAGTTAATCTATCTGCCACGCCAAATCCACCGCCATAAGGGCGACCTTTGTGGTTTAAACCATCAAAAGTAGCCGCTCCAAAGGAGGGGGGATTCACTGCCATCGTATTGTTGATGTAGGTTAAATCTTCTGACCATTTCGATTTGGTAGGATAGGGGCCGTCATTTGTAAAATCGTCAAAAAATGGTAGCGTTAATGTATCTCCAATAATCAATAATGGTTGTAAAAAAGTATCACAAACCGAAAATTCATCACAAAGAATAATTCCAATGGTATCATTCCCTGCAAATCGGGTAGAGTGGTAAATAAAGCAATGCTCATCAGCGTTTCCAGATCTGAAATAAACGTTTTGCAAACCTTGACCACCATAATTTTCAGCGGTGAAAATTATCTCATTACACAAAATTTCTCCAGGTAAATTGCTGATGGGATCCACACAGTATTCGCCGCGATCTTCCAGGTCAAGGATTGCCTGATTCATCATTAGGGTTTGTCCTGCTCTGCGAACAAAGATTTCGTAATCAATATCAACTTCAACTGAATCTCCAATGATGGTTCTCCTTAGTGAGATGACATCTAACCCAGCTTCAACTAGGTCGCTTGCAGCATAGAGCAATTCATCTGCACCAACAGTTGTTGACCCAAAATTATCAGACTTATTCAATAAGGTGTAACGTACGCCATTGATAGTGTCCAAATCAAAAATTACCGTGTCGCCTGGAAAAAGGTAGGTGGCATCTTCAACAATAATTGGGCAGCCAGTTCTTTGCAAATAAATTGGTTCATTAGGGTTTATGCCTAAATCTGCCATTTTTTGGATATGAGCTTTTTCAACGATTGGATTGCCGATAATCGGTCTTTCATTGATTTGAGCAAAAACAGTGGAGGTAAATAATATAGAAATTACCAGTAGGTAAATGATTCTCATAAGAAATTTGAAATGGTGATTTAACAGTCCGAAAAACGTGGATTTTGAGGCTTTGTTGCTTATTAAGACAAACGGTGTCTCAATCGCGGCAAAAATATTACTTTTTTTGGTAGTGATAATTCATGTGTTGATTTTTATTTAAAAAGTAATTTTAGTTCGCGCGAGGCTCTTGCCTTTTGTGTGAGCTCAGTTGGTTTCTACCAACAAATCGAACACAGGCGAGACGCCTGAGGATCGTACACACGAGGCTGCCTCATATCTTTAAGTTATTGATTATGAACAACTTATAAATGTGACGGATTTTGAAAATCCCCCACATTAAACCTTCTGAAAGAGCCTCTTCAACACTTTCGGTATCACTACCCGTTTTTTATATTAGAAATCTCTTTGAATATGGATTATTCTTTGATTGGCACTGTAAAATGGAAAGAAGAACCTTTGTCTTTTTCGGAAGTAACCCAAATTCTTCCGCCCCAACGTTGTACGATTTTTTGGCAAATCGCCAAGCCAATTCCTGAACCTTCGTAAGTCGTTCGAGAATGAAGTCGTTGGAAAATCACAAATATTCTTTCGAGATGTTCTTTTTCCATACCGATTCCATTGTCACTGACTGTAAATGTATATGCAGTATCAGATTTTTTGCATGAAATATCTATAATTGGAGCGGTTCCTTCTTTTCTAAATTTTATCCCGTTGCTTATCAGGTTTTGCATCAGTTGGATGAGGGTCGTTCGAGTCGCAAAAACATTGGGCAATTCTCCGTAATTGATTTGAGCACCTGACTCTTGGATTAAAACTTTTAGATTGACTCTACATATTTCAACCACATAATCCATTTCAATTTCTTCTACTTCTTCCTCATTTCGACCAACGGTTGCGTATTTCAAAAGGTCTTCGAGCAAACCATTCATTCGAGTTACCCCTTCGGTCATGTATCCGAAATAACTCTTTGCGTTTTCATCAAATTTGTCTCCATACAACCGCAGCAAAATCTGTGCATAACTACTAATCATCCGAAGTGGTTCTTTCAAGTCATGAGAAGCAATATAAGCGAATTGTCTCAAGTCCTCATTCATGGAAGTCAACTCCCTGTTTTTGATTTCAATTTGGTCAGTTTTTTCGAGTAATTGAGATTGTAACTCATTTTCTTTAGTGAGTTGCTCAATTTCATTTTGTTTGTTTTTAAGGGCGTTTTTTATCTCTAAATCCATGAATTGGCGGCTCCTTTGCTTGCTGCTGAATTCTTCTTTCAATTTTGAAAATTGATTTAAATTTTCAAAGGCTTTTTCATAATTGGATTCAGATTTATAAATATTTGCAAGTTGCTGATAACCAGTTATTTGGCTCACATCGTCGTGCAGCTTTTTTGCTGATTCAATTCCTTTTTCAATTAAAGAAATTGCTTCTTTTGAGTCTCCTTTTTTGAAAGAAATATTTCCTAAATTCAGCAGGTTGATTTGATTTCCATTTGAATTTTGAGCATTCTCAAAAAACGTCGCTGCTTTGTTGGAATAAGTCGCTGCTTTGTCCAAATAGTCAAGTGCAGTGAATGTCCGTCCAAGTTGTGCGCGAGAGAGCGCAGCTTCACTTTTGAATCCTTTTTGAGTGGCAATTTTTAATGCTTTTTCAAAGAAAGATTTCGCTAAATCATACTTACTTGTGGTGTAGTTGATGTTTCCAACATTATTGAAAATAGCCACCTTGGTTTGGTCATCCAAAACATCGTTATAATCTTCCAAAACGAGATTATATCGTTCCAAAGCATCTTCATAATTGTACAGATGAGCGTATATCGTCCCGATGTTGATTTGGCATTGAGCAATGTAATATTTGTACCCAATTTTTTCACCTTTATCAAGTGCATCTTGAAAATATTGAGTTGCTATTTTAAAATTTCCCTGGACGCCAGAGACGATAGCAATTACATTCAGCGCGATTAATTCTTTTTCAACTTCTCCCAATTCTTTACTGATAGAAAGCAGCTTTTGAGCGGACTCAATTGCCTTCCCAAATTCATTCGTTTTGACATAAACCAATGAAAGCACTTTCAACAAATCTGAAAAGAGATATAGATTTTTATCAGAAGATGCCTCGATGAGCTGCTTTGCGATAAGGGCTGTCGCAAGAGCGTTTTCGTATTCCCCAATTTGCAATTGAGCATGACTCTTATTGAGCAAAATTTGGCAAGTAGGTGTAGAAAGAGCAATGGCTTTCGCCTCCTCAATAGCACGGTCAAGGGTGATAATACATTTTTCAAAAACCTCTTCGTCAAAATGTAAAAGACCTAAGGTTTGGAGATAAGAAATGTGATTTTCAGGAGTTTTTTCAAAAGTCAATTCCTGAGATTCCTCCAAATAGCTATGCGCTTTTTCAAAAAAAGATTTATCGTTGGAGTATCGACCATTTGTTCCATAAATCGTTGATAATAATAGACTTGCGTTGTAGATGTCCACAGCGTTTTCAGACCTTTTGGCGAAATCTAAAGCAATTTGTGCAGTGGTGCGGGCCATCTTTAAATTCCGCTTTTTGAAGTGATCGTTTGAGGACTTTATTAAGGCCTCCATTTGATCTTTCGCTATATTTTTTGCCATTTTTTCCACTGACGTATTATCAAGATTACTTTATGAAGTTGTTTCAGTTATGCTATGGCAAATCTTTTGCCATTTGAACGTGATTCATTCTGTTCAGTAGTCTTAATTCTAAAATGAGTTGTAGAGCAATCGATGCTTATTTTTTCGATAATTGAGGCAAAAAATTTCAGAATAGCCTTAGCTATTGTTCAATTTTTTAACGAAAAGTAGCGGAAAAAGAAGTTTTCGCATTGCAAACAAATTATTTTAGAATAAAGACTAGTAAACAAAATTTATTTTAAAGGGCAATTGACAAATTGCCCTTTAAAATAAAGCAATCTTCGTTAAGATTAAAACTCAACTTTTGGCGCGTTTTGAGCAGTTTGATCCGCTTCAAATTGAGGTTTCTCTGAGAAACCAAACATGGTCGCAAAGAAACTTGCAGGAAAAACCTTGACGGCTTTATTAAAATCAGCAACTTCCTCATTGAATTTATTTCTTTCCACTCGGATTCTATTTTCCTGACCTTCCAATTGAGCCTGCAAATCTCTAAAACCGGCAGTTGCTTGCAATTGAGGGTAATTTTCCATGACGGCCAACAAACGTCCCAAACCAGAGGAAAGTGCCCCTTGTGCTTTTTGGAAATTTTCTAAATCACCTGGATTTGAAATGTCTACATTAATACTTGTTGCTTTGGCTCTTGCTTCAGTCAATGCAGTGAAAGTTCCTTTTTCGAATTCAGCTGCTCCTTTTACCGTACTTACCAAGTTTGGAATCAAATCTGCTCTTTGTTGATAGGCACTTTGTACGCGGCCCCAAGCTTCTTCCAAATCTATTTGTTTAACTTGAAAATTGTTGTAATTGCTCACTCCTTGAAACAATAAAAGTGCTCCAATTGCAAGTGCTACCAATAAACCAATGGATCTCATCGTGTAATTATTTTATTTTTAGAAATTCTAATTTAATGCCATTTTATGAATGACTTCCTTGTGACGGCAAAAATAGCAGCAATTCACAGATCCAACGAAATTTGGCTTTTTATTTTAATTTTTTCATTTTCATTTCAAAAAATTTCCGCATAATTGGAATTAATTTATATTTGCACCCGTTTTGAAAACGACTGATAAAGTTCAGTGCTAAAAAACGATATGGCGAGGTAGCTCAGCTGGTTAGAGCGCAGCATTCATAATGCTGAGGTCGAGTGTTCAAGTCACTCTCTCGCTACAAGCTTCCAAAGAGCTAATCCTCTGTGAGTCAGTGACTTGCAGGGGATTTTTTTGTTTTGGCGATTAAATATGTAAAGAACATTCAAACTGTTATAAGTTGTTTTTTTACAGGTTTTTACGTAGATTTTAATTACTTGAAATCAATATCTTCTTCTGAATTAATTTTTTCTCGTTTTTTAATTCTAAAAAATACATCCCAAAAGGCAGGTCAATTACTCTAATTTGAAAATCTTCATTTTTGGCGATAGAGATGTTTTTTCCTGAAAAAACGATTTGACCATTAAAATTGAAAATATTTAAATTTAAGTTCGTCAGATTTTCATAAGTTTTATTGGTTAAAGTGAAATTTCCATTGCTTGGATTGGGAAAGACCTCTAGTGTTCCTCCTTCTTCATTTGCTTTTTTACAGTTGAAATCAAATTCTTCTAAATCGAAAAAGGAGACAATATGATCCTTCATATAGCAGGGACGCTCTCGGGCAAATTCTTTTAATTTTTGAATTTCGCTTCGCCAAGCATCCATGTTTGGCGGATATTGCCAACGGTCAATATGCTCCTGCATTTCAGGCTGATACAAAGATTCAAATTCGTGTATTTTATCAATTATTTGATTGGAATTGAAATTGTTTTTTAGGCAAAATAAAAACCGATCGAGAAATTGTTTTTTAAATTCTTCATTTTTTAATAGGTTTCGAAAAATAGTGTTCGATATGAGGCAGTGAGGCCAAAAGTCATTTTCACTGGTTGCATGCTCAAGAGAATTTACGGTATAATTTGATTTAGCATCAAACCCAAAAGTGTAATCTAAATCATAAATGGCATATCTCCATCTTGAATCAGCGGCGTTGCCTTTCCATATTTTATAATTATTGCAAGGCCAATCATAATTGGCGAAATAGATTTCTGAGATTTGAAAATCTATAAAGTTGGATAGGTTAACTTGTTCTGCAATATGCCTGTAATTTGCGTTAATAGACAAATCGTTTTGCTCCACAAAATCTATTAATTCTAAATAATCAGTGTTGTCACCTTCTTCAACTCTACCATCGACTTTCAATACATTGATCTCCTCTTTATCAATTCCAAAATTATTTTGAAAATGGAAGCGGTCATATTTTTCTCTAATGTTGTGGATGCCCCAATATTCTCCATTAATAAAAACAATGGATGGTTGAAATTTTTGCAAGTCCAGATCTAAATCACCGATTACATTTTGTAGAAACGCATCTTTGAAATGAGTATCCAAAAAGTCGTTGCCTCCATTTCGGAAAAGCAAACGTTTATATTTTTGATTTTCAGAATTTGGAAAAATGGGATAGTCTAATTCATTTTGACCATATTCATTTCTAAAATAAATCTTAAATGACTTTTGCGGAAAAGCTGTGCTGCCATTGCCATGCATTCGAATTCCAACATTTGATTCAAAACCTAATTTTCCATCTTTCTCAAAATATGAAATGTGTGCATCGCGCTCCCAATCTCTTCCTTCATTCAAATAATTCCCTTCTGGGTAAAAGATAAATCCATTTTCTTCAAATCGTTTGCCAGGGATATAAATTCCACTTTCAAATCCAAAAAGATTTAAGCTGTCTGAGGTGATATTGATTACTGGAAATGAGTATTTATTTGCTAATTCATTCCCAATAAAATAGTTTTTTGTGAAAATTGGAGATTGAATTTCTCCGTTTTCAAAAGCTGCAAACCTGACTACATTGTTGGTTTGAACTTGAACTGATGGCTTCCAAACGAAGTCATTTAAAATTGGGTTTCCATCCAATGGGGTCGTTGGAATAGCACTAAAAAGGAAATCTCCTTCTGTCCTTTTTTCGATTATAATAGGTTCCGAATAAAGTAAATCCTGCGAGGTCGGATTGTCTCCATTTAAGGTGTAATAGATTTTTTGATTTGCGTTAGAAACGGATAACGTCAATAAAAATGGATCTGCGTAATATCCTGATGGATGCGAAAAATTTATACTTTCTCCCAAATTATTTGCTGAATTTGGCGTAGGAATTTCTGCTATTCCAAAAGTAGGATTACCATCCAAAATTCGCGCAAATGATTGATTTTCAGCCAATTGTATTGGCTCAATTAGATCGATTATTTGCTCGTGATGGTTTGAAAGAATTATTGTCTCGCCCGATGTTTTGATTTTGAAATTGGTATGCAATTCGTTTCCAAAAATAGAATCTTGACCAGAAGCGAATATCAATA
>CALHBQ010000031.1 GCA_937930815.1 uncultured Saprospiraceae bacterium
GAGCCACCATTCGAAATCATATGTGGTGCATCTTTCAAAATTTCTTTTAAATGTGGGGTGTCTTTTGGGAAGTCATCAATCGTCATCAACCCCGAAACGGAGATGACAAACGAGCGAGATTCTTTCGCAATGAATCGAGTCAGGTCCTCGGTATTGCGAACCGCTCCTGGCCAAACTGCTACATGCAAATTCTCTCCCTGTGCATAAAGTGAAGCACGAGCAAGTGGCAACCAATTTTCCCAGCAGTTCAATCCACCGACTGTGAACGGCGGCAAATCATGCACTCGTAATCCATGTCCATCGCCTGGCGACCAAGTGAGGCGTTCCTCATATGTCGGCATCAATTTTCGATGAACAGATTGGATTTTTCCTTTTTTATCAATGTAAACCAGTGAGCAATACAAACTGTGTCCACCTCGATTTTTTGCTCTTTCGATGGTGCCGACATAAACGGCAATTTTCTCTTTTTTTGCGGTTTTGCAAAGTTCATCCAAATCTCCACTTTCGATTTGAATCGCATTTTTTATATAATGTGCATGGAGTTCTTTTTGACGTTTATTATTGAAAGACGCTCCATCAGTCATCGACAACCAAAAGGGATAACCAGGAATAATCGATTCTCCAAAGACTACTAAATCGCAGTTTTGCTTTCCTGCTTTTTTGATATATTTTATGACCTTTTTGATGGTCTTTTCTTTGTCCAGCCAGACTGGGGAGATTTGTGCAAGTGCTACTTTAAGTTTGTCCATAATTTTAATTGAGCGTTTTAATGGGACACTGATTTAACGGATAAAAAGGATTAGAACGGATCAAAAGGAGTGTAATAAGTTGAAATCCGTCTTGTTCCGTAAAAATCCGTTCAATCCGTGTCCTATCCAACTTTCACGAGCGGCAACGTCACCGTAAAATCCTTATCCGTAACAATCACCTCCACTTCTTTATTGGCTAAAATTTTATAACGGTTTCTGATATTGTCAAGACCAGTGCCAGTAGAAGGCATTGTTTGGGATTTTGGTTGTAAATTATTACAAACCATCAAACTATCGTTTTTGCCTTTATGGATTTTGATGGTCAATGGTTTTTTGTTGGAAATGATATTATGCTTAACCGAATTTTCTACCAAAAGTTGAAGTGAAAGTGGAACAATATGATCATTGAAATTCAAACCAGTTTCATCAATCTCTGTTATTAAATTTTCGCCAAAGCGAATTCTCAGCATAAATAAATAGGCCTTGATACAATCTAATTCTTCCTGTAGCGGTATGAGCTTTTTGTCTTTTATTTCTAAAATATAACGATATACTTTCGAGAGTTTTTGAACATAATCAACAGCCAAGTCTGGCTCCTCAGGAATCAAACTTGTCAATGTATTCAGACTGTTGAATAGGAAATGTGGCTTCACCTGATTCTTCAAAATCTCTAATTGAGATTCTACATTTTGACGTTTGAGTTGTTCCTGCATTTTTAGAGATTTGCCGAGTGCAGTCATATAATAGGCGGCCTCATAAATGCCGATATAAATGGCAGCCAATAAAAGGTATCCAACAGTTGTTACCAATGTTCTTTGTAAAACGATGTCGTTGAGTCCCATTTTGATCATTGAGAAATTGATCAAAAGTCCGATGAGTATAGTGTAAATTATATGATAACCAATTCTTTTAAAAAGTTCATCTTTTTTCTCGTATCCTACTCTGGGTTTGAATTTATAAAAAATGGCCATGTTACCGAGAATCAAAATCGAAGCAATCGAAATCCCAATTGTCGCATTGATAATTGGCCATCTCATGAATCCTTCAATCGTCTCACCATAAAAAAGAAAAGGAAAAGCGATTCCCGTAGTGATAGCGGCTATGATCAAAAACCAAGTATGATCAAATCCGATGAGTTCCTTAAATTCTTTTGCTTTAAACATCTTTGGTTGGTTTCTCTGTGAATCTCTGTGCCTCCTCTCTGCATCTCTGTGTCCCAAAAGTAGGTGAAAAATTGGACACAGAGGCACACAGAGAAGCACAGAGTTACACAGAGATTTTCTTAAAACAAGATCTGGTATCTCACATCAGGAAAAAAACCACGCTGATATTGAAAACCAACTTCGTTCTTTTTTTCATCCCATTGGTCAAAAAATACATTGTTTCTAAAGATGAAATTTTGTAAATCAACAAAGAAGATTTGTGAATAATTTTTCGCGTTGTGGCGAATACCGATTTTCACATCAGGACGAATGTAGGGTGCATATCGCTCGCCGTAAATATTGTTTTCATCACGAACACCTTCACCTTCTGCAATGGATTTTTCAATATCAAATGGCGTATATCGGCGACCCCCAGCATAGTTGAATTTCGCGTCAAGCGTCAAAGCAAGTTTCTTCGTAAGATTAAATTCTTTACCAGCCAAGACATTGAAAACATAATTGGAATTGAAAAACGTATTGAATTCAGTACCTTCAAAATCTTTGTACTTGCTATCAAAAATAGAAGCCGTTCCAAGGAAGTAAAATCCTTTATTTAAAAATCTTTCTATGGTTAATTCAACTCCGGTGTTGGAACCTGTTCCATCATTGGTCAAACCGACTCGATTTGGGAAACCAAAATCAGCGCCGAAGTTTACCATGGAGAAACCTTCTTTGTTAGGGTCAACGGCGATGTCCGAAAGTCCTTGATAATATCCTTCGACTTTAATTCTGGAATTTTTGGTTGGTAAGAAATCCCATGAAGCGACGAAGTGATTACTTTTAATCATATCCAATTGTTCGTTTGCTGCATTTTCTGCGGGAGTCGAATTTCTTCTTTTTGAAAAATAAATCGGCAACGGTTGCAACTGAGAGTGGCGACCATAACCCAAACCAAAAGTGCTGCGTTCAGTCAATTCATAAGACATGTTCAGTCTCGGTTCAATTGACCAAGAGTCATTCAACCCAAAATATGCGGTATGCAAACCTGAGTTAAAAGTGAGCTTATCATTGGCCTTG
>CALHBQ010000032.1 GCA_937930815.1 uncultured Saprospiraceae bacterium
GCCAAATTCACAATCAGCGCATACAGGTGAAACCCTAAAAATTGGAGCCATCAATCTTTGGTCAAGCAATCGAGATTTTAAAACCGTAAAAGAATATTTGAAAGAAAGCGATTTTGACATCATCATTTTTCAAGAATACACTCCTCGGTGGGATGAGCAACTTCGAGTTTTAAGACACAAATATCCACACATAAAATTAGCTCCAAGAGATGGCAATTTTGGAATTGCATTTTACAGTCGAAAACCATTACAAAGTATTGAAATTCAAAAATTTAGCTACTTCAAAATCCCAACAGTAATTGCTAAATTAAACTGGGAAGGAAAACCGCTGACTGTCATTGGAACGCATCCCGTTCCACCGATAAATAATTTACATTTCAAGGCCAGAAACAATCAGTTTAAAAGTCTGAATGAAGTTGTAAAAAAGGCGTCCAAAAATTCAGAAGTAGTTCTGATTGGAGATTTGAATTGCACCAGTTTTTCGCCCAATTTTGATTTATTGACAGACGGAACTACGCTAAGAGATTCTCGAATTGGAAGAGGTTTGCAAGACTCTTGGAATGCAGATGTCGCTGTCATTAAAGTCGCGATTGATCATGCATTGGTTACAGAAAAATTAGTGGTAAAAGAAAGGAAATTAGGTAGACACATTGGCTCTGATCACTTTCCTTTGAAGTTAAAAATTGCAAGGAAGTAAAAGCATAATTTGAACAATTTTATATCTTCACGAAAAAACCAAAACAACATGGATTCTGATGAAATTTTAGACGCAGATATCATTGGCAATGAAGGAGAAAATAATGGCCAACCTATTCAGCTTATTTCGACAAATAGATTTATCTTTTTTTCCGTTCTTACCCTTGGTCTTTATAATGTTTGGTGGATGTATAAGTCTTGGAAATTTTTTCAAGAAAAAGATAAGATGGATATCATGCCGCTCGGAAGAGCTATCTTTGCCATTTTTTTTCTTTATGGACTTTTTGACGTTATCCAACTTTATGCAAACCGAAACGGGATAAAAAAAGACTTTTCTTCAGGAATGCTTTTCGTTGCATTTTTGGCCTTTAATTTCAGTGAAAGATTACCTTCTCCTTTCGACTTCGTATCTATTTTTGCTTTTGTCCCGTTGATCCCAGGATTCAATCTATTAAATGAAGCAATTGAAGCAGATCCCAATTATAAGGCAGAATATAAATTACAGTTTAGCCAGCGTCAGATTGTACTTATTGTTATTGGAGCAATTTTATGGGGATTAGCTATATTGGGCACCTTACTTCCTGAAAATTACTAATAGCTGTCAAGGTTTAATCGCCATCGCATTCAACTCCTCATACAAAGGTTTACATTCTTCCAAAAGCGGTTTCAACCGTTCTGGAAAAACGCCTTCTTTTGGTTTAAATTTCCCAAAACCAGTTGATTTGTGGACGTTGTGATACCAGTGCTTTGCCCAAATGCCATCCTCTTTCCGAGCGCCTGCTTGCCAAGTTAGCATTGATTTATCAAAAGGAATTTCAATCTTCTCACATAGCTCAGAAAGCACCTTCTCTGGATTGAGTAAAACGTTTTTTCCGTCAAGGACAACCACCGATAAATCATTGGCTTTCAAATAGTTAAGCACTTCAATGTGCTTTGCATAGCCAACATCTTTTAGCTGCGGCTCTTCAATTTGATTGATGAAAGAAACGAGCATTTCTTTTGGGTCGCGGGTCAAAATCACATTTACCGTATCTTTCATAAATGACCAATCCAAATCAATAAGATGATGGGTCATGTGTTTGAAAAAGGCGATTGGTTTGGATTGAACACCCATCATCATTTCCACTACTTTGTTTCCATCATTTTCTTGATCAGCGATGATTTCAGCTGCTCCTGGATGGTATTCTTTGGCTGGTGTTTTGGAAAGATAGTGGGCATACAATGGCTCATCGTAAACGATGGTATCTGCACGTTGTGCGAATGAATACATCAACGCAGTTGAGATGTTTCGTGGGCCTGACCAAAGACAAATTCTTTTCATTTTTCAAGTAATGTCTTTTCATCTCCGGCGATTAAAAATCCGGCGATTATATTTTTTTTAAAATTGCAATCTCAATTGGTAAGTCATTTTTATCATATCGATAAAATGATTTTTCAAAAATGATTTTCAAGTTAACTTGAACTGATTTTGACACATCAAATCCCAAAACAGGACTTAAAGAAACGTTGAAATATCGAATGTTATCTCGGTTCAGCGAAATTGAATATTGAGCTATACTTTCAATCGAAAAATTAATATCCGACTTTTGTAGAAGAGCATATCTGCCTCCAATTCCGAATTCAAGCGAATGAATTTTTAAGACATCTTCTATTTGAAATTTATCACAAAAGTGGCACCAACATCCAATTTTTTCATCTCTTCTCGAATATCCCATTTGAGGAATTAATCGAAAATTTCTAAAAACCTGTTTTCCAAATTTAATATTTAGACCAAATTCTCGAGCATCGTTCAATGATTCTACACCTATTGGATCGATTAAAGGATCACCACTAATTTCTTCAAAAACAGGATTTTGCAAAAAATCACTATTCGAATTAGTACTTTGGTAAAATCCAATCTCAAAAAAATCAGTTTTGACCGATTCATTTTGACAAAAACAACAATTAGCAAATAAGAAAAAAACGAAACTCAAAAATAATCTAATCATCATAATTGTATTTTTTGAGTAAGACGTTTTTTAATTCAATGAACGTTGGGTCTTTTAAATCTTTTAACTTCCTCCTCTACCAAATGATGAAATAAATCACTCAACTTCCGACTCATTTCTCCATACTTTCCCTCCCCTATTTGGCGGCCATCAATATGCGTCACTGGAGTCACTCCGCCAAATGTCCCAGTCACAAATGCTTCGTCTGCACCATACACATCAAACAAAGAAAAATTTCTTTCAAAAACTGGAATTCCGTTTTCTTTACAAACTCGGATGATGTTGCCACGCGTGATTCCATTCATACAATATTGACCTGTCGATGTCCAAACTTCTCCATTTTTAACCATGAAAAAGTTGGTCGCATTGCAAGTCGAAACCATTCCATGTATATCCAACATCAAGGCCTCATCGGCTCCTGCTTCGATTGCTTGGACTAAAGCCATGACTTCATGCAATTTGCTATGGCAATTCAATCTTGGGTCAAGATAATCAGGCGAACCACGTCTTATCGTTGAG
>CALHBQ010000033.1 GCA_937930815.1 uncultured Saprospiraceae bacterium
GTAAAAGGAGGCGTTTTTGAAGCGTTCAAAACTTCCAATTTGGTTACTTTGATTTCTACATCACCAGTTGTCATTTTATCGTTCTTGGACGAACGTTCGATGACAGTTCCTTCAACTCTCACGACCCACTCACGGCCAAGACTTCTCGCCGTTTCCAATAACGCTGCGGAAGAACTTTCTTCATCAAGAATCAACTGTGTAATGCCGAAGCGATCGCGTAAATCGACCCACATCATAAATCCTTTATCACGGCTCTTTTGAACCCAACCACTAAGTGTTACTGTTTTTCCGACATCTGCCATTCGCAGTTCTCCACAGTTATGAGTACGATACATTTTATTCTTTTTTATTAATTGAAAATTTCAGACGTCTTAATGAACGTCGCCAATGTGAAAATGGTGCGCTAAATTATGAAGTTCTTTAATATGATAGTTGTTTTGGAAAGTTTAATTTCTATTCTTCTGAATAGATAATAGCAGGTTAAAAGAAAGGAAACAGGAATAAGATAAAACAGATTTGATTATTTAGGGTATTTTTTAAGGTTCCAAAATTTAACTTCTTCGTGAAAGAAATCAGAAAAATAGGTGTTGTATCCTTCTACATGAGTAAATCCCATTAGCATCATAGCAAAATTGATGACTCGTTTAGATTTTTCAAATTTATGTGGGTTCCATGGATTTTTAACGACCGAACCAATTTGCTTCCCATTTTTAATAAAAAGAAGCGGAGCCGAACCTCGTCGATTTCCAGAGTATAATTCTTTAGATTTGACATGAGAAGAATAAATTCCTTCAAAAATATCTTTCAGAATGTGGGGATCATCTTTGAAAGTTTTTCGTGTCTTTTTGAACTTAGATTTACGCTTAATTTTTTGAAAACTATTTTCAGTTGAGTAATCATAATTCAATCTTCTATGTTCTAAAAAATAATTATAATTCCTTTTCAATAATAAAACCGAGTAGCCATTACCTACACTTGGATTCACTACTAAATAACCATATTCAATCTCTTCTTTTTTTGTTTCCGTTAACTTCTCAAATATAAAATGATGTATTTTTTTGTTTTTACCAACAAAATTAGATTTCAACATCTCATAATCACCCAATAAGCTGACCGAGTCTTGTTGCGAAAAACAGGTAATTGTATAGAATGGTAATAGAAATAAAATATACTTTTTCATAACTCAAAATAAGTAGCTGCGAGAAAGGAAAAGAATTCTAATACCGCACCCGCACCAATTTAATGCGATTTTTACGCTCACTTGCAACAATAATCTCATTGCTCGCCACCTGAACTGCATCTCTAAAACGCAATCTAAGATTTTGACTTTCTGTATTAAAAACACTATTTCGATCAAGTGATCCGTTTGCTGAAAGTACATATTCACTGACCATGTTTTCATTACGGATATCGTCGTTGAAAATTACTCTTAAGTTGCGAGGCGTTTTCAATAAAAAATAAGAAGAATAGGAGGCGCCATCATCTTGAGAAAACTGTCTTTTATGAAGTATTTCTTCCCAATGTTTTTTGCCATTAGGATGAATCGAGGCGACCAAAATATTATCGTAATAATAATCGACTAAGTAACTGCCATATCGATCATTCATTCCCACAGGTGAGCGCTCATCCAATTTAACTCGTTCCAAAAACAATAAAATACCTCCATCACGCCTCAATACGATTTCTTGAACTTCCATTTGAGAAACGCCCTTATTTTCATCTATTTTTTTATCCAATAAGATAGATACTTGCTCGTCTGAAAAAGAATGAAAGGCTTTGGTGACAATAGAAGTATTTGGAATATCTCCACTGATATAAAAATAACCATTTGCTCGCCCAATCGATTTTTCAGAATATAAACCTCCAAAAACAAATTTCTTATTGAGATTGTCAATGATAAAAGAGGCATCGTAGGTTAGATGATCTTCTAACGGAATGACAATTTTGCCTGTATTGGTATAATCTGGCCCGTAAGTAAAGACTTCTAATCGATGTTCTTCTTTGCTCGATTTCCGATTTTTTTTATTAAAAACGATGTAAGCATTCCCGCGATTATCCACAACCATTTCCTTCATTTCTCTAATAGGCGAAAAGTCGTCAGATTTAAATTCGTGTTTCCATATTACTTTCATAGAATCCAAATCAATCATTGTCGCTTTGAACTTTTCGATTCTATCATAATCTACCAATAAAATCTTCCGTTTGTCTTCTGAGAGAACGGTTTCATACTTTGTATTAAAAAAACTGGACCCCAAAATCATAATCGTAGTCGAGTCTATCAAATTTGCAGAAGAATTGTACCGATGCATTTTGAGATAGATTTTACCTCTTCGCTTGTGTTTGTACAATACTTTGAAATGCCCTTCGTCAGGAATTACTTCCAAAATGTTTGGTCTTCCTCTATCTAATTCCAATCCCTTTTCCCACTTCAAGTGCATATTTCCGTCGTAAGCTTGCACTTCAAAATTGGTGGCTTGGTCTCGCAGCAATAAAACATGATCTTGCTGATCTCCCAAAATATGATAAGCGACATCATTACGCATCATAATAGGTTCAGAAACAGTGATGACCTGCCCAAAGAGAAAATGAGAACAAAACAGAAATAAAAAAAGTCCTTTTAGTTTCATGTAAACAACCAGTTTTTTAGCAAATTACAAAAAAAATACGTTCTATGAGACTTAAGAATTGAGATAGCGTCAAGACTATTGTCACCTTCTCAACTAAGTAGCGTTATTTTTGTTTTTTGAAAAGTTATTTTAATAAAAAAATGAATTGATGAGAATAGCCGTTTTTAGAAAAGCGCATTTTAATGCCGCTCACCGTTTGCACATAAAAGATTGGTCAGACGAAAAGAATGAAAAAGTTTTTGGTGTTTGTAGCAACCGCTATTATCACGGCCATAATTATGAGCTTGAGGTGAAGGTCATAGGAGAAGTAGATCCTGTAACAGGAATGGTCATTGACTTGAAAGTCTTGAAAGATATCATTGAAGAAAAAATCGAAAAACGATTTGATCATAGAAATCTCAACGAAGAAATCGAAGAATTTAAAGATCTTAACCCGACTACGGAGAATCTTTGCTTTGTAATATGGAAAATATTGCGAGCAACTTTAGATGAAAAATTCGAGCTTTTTGTTCGTTTATACGAGACACCACGTAATTATGTAGAGTATCCAGCTTAAATAAATCTTAAGTTGGTGACTTCTATTTATCTACTCGTTAGAATATTGGAATGGTTTTCCACTTAAATTAGTATTCCATTCCATTTATAAAAGACTTTATTCTAATAAATATCTATTTTTGCGACTGTTATGACAATACAAGTATTCAAATCAAAAATACACCGCGTAAAGGTTACTGAAGCTAACTTGAATTACGTAGGAAGTATCACAATAGACGAGGACTTAATGGATGCAGCGAATATCGTTGCAGGCGAAAAAGTTCAAATCGTTAATAATAACAATGGAGAGCGAATTGAGACTTATACTATCAAAGGCCCTCGTGGCTCAGGTACTATTTGTTTAAATGGTGCCGCTGCTCGTCGTGTAGAAGTAGGAGATGTGGTGATCATCATCTGTTATGCTTACATGGATATTGAAGAAGCAAGAAAGTTCACTCCTGTTGCTATCTTCCCTGACGAAAACAACCAACTGACTTAATTTCCATTCAAAAGTTTGTTTTGAACAAGGCTTGTTCGAAATTAAATCCATAAAATCTTGAACAAGACCCTAAAATCTATTCTCCAATTCCTAATCTTCTTTGGAGTAGGGTTTTCTATTCTATTCTTTTTGTACAAAAGGAATAATGCCGCCTATCAAGATCAATGTAGGTTAGATGGTATTCCGCTTGATGAGTGTAGCCTTTTCGAGAAGATCGTAACTGATTTTCAGGAAGCAGATTTTTTTTGGCTTGGAATGGTGCTCGTTGTTTATGTGCTGAGTAACGTTAGTAGAGCCATGCGCTGGAAAATGTTGCTCAAACCACTTGGCTACGATATCAAATTTTGGAATTCTTTTCATGCTACCATGTTGGGATATTTTGCCAATTTAGGATTTCCTCGATTGGGTGAAGTATTACGACCTGGAGTTATCACTCGCTACGAAGGCGTACCTATGGAAAAAGCTTTCGGTACTATTGTGACAGATAGAATTTTAGATTTTCTCGCTCTTTTCGTTGTTATTGGAATTGCGCTCATTTCAGAATATAAAGCACTTTTTGAATGGCTCGATAAAAATGCCAACCTCACCGAAAAAATAGAAGGCATTATCAATAGCCCTATTTTAAAAATAGGCATTGTTGCAATCATTTTAGGCTTAGGTCTTCTTTTCTTTTTGAGAAAAAAAATAATGGAAACCGCTCTTTTTGAAAAAGTAAAAAACATCGCCTTAGGCTTTTGGGAAGGCATTTCTTCCATTAGTAAAGTTGATAATATTTGGTTGGTTGGTTTCCACACTTGCTTTATATGGTTGATGTATTTCTCAATGACTTGGCTCTGTATGCTTGCCTTTCAACCAACAGCGGACATTACGCCTATGCAAGGTTTGATGGTCTTTGTTTTCGGTGCTTTGGGGATGGTTGTTCCTGCCCCAGGCGGTATGGGCTCTTATCATGCTGCAATTACTGCCGGCCTTGTTATTTACGGTATTCCTGAAGTAGAAGGCTTCTCTTTTGCGAATATTCTATTCTTTACGATTCAGTTGTTTGGGAATGTTTTGCTTGGGATTATTGCTTTGATTGCTCTGCCACTTATTAATGATGAACGCAAAGGCGCAAAGGCGCAAAGAGATTAGAAGTTATTTACCTTTCGGTAAATTCCATTTTTCAGAAGTGGCACATTGAAATTTAATTTAAGTTTTCTCGATTCATATTGTAGCTTTCTCTTAAAAGATTGAACGCAGAGACACGGTGACGCAGAGAGGTTTGAAGCTCTTTAAATAATCGCCTAATCTTTTTCTCCGCGTCACCGCGCCTCTGCATTCATCAAAAGTCTACCGCGGCACCTCCACCGTCTTAATAATATCATTCACCACCTCAGTCGTACCATATCCTTCCATCTCTCGCTCTGGCGTAAGGATAATACGATGATTCAAAACAGGGAAAGAAACATAGCGAATATCATCTGGTGTAACGAAATCACGACCATTCATAGCCGCAACTGCTTTCGAAGCTTTCATAATCGACAAAGAAGCTCGAGGAGAAGCACCTAAATAAATGTCCCCATTGTTTCTCGTGTTATGCACTAGCGCGGCGATATAATCCAACAATTCATCTTGAATATAAACCTTCTCTACAATCTCGCGCGCCTCTGCTATATCTGCTGAAGAAAGAACCGGTTTGACTTCTTGTTTTATTTTTTGCCCAAAATCATTTTTGAAACGACGTAAAATCAACTGTTCCTCTTGTAGAGAAGGATGATGGATATTTATTTTAAAAAGAAATCTATCGAGTTGCGCCTCTGGCAATTTGTAAGTTCCTTCCTGTTCAATTGGATTCTGCGTAGCAATGACGAAAAATGGTTGACTCATACGATAAGTCATTCCATCCACTGTCACTTGATGCTCTTCCATTACCTCGAATAAAGCAGCCTGTGTTTTGGCAGGTGCTCGATTGATTTCATCAATCAAAACGACATTCGAAAAAACAGGGCCTCTATTAAATGAGAACTCAGATGTTTTCATGTTGAAAACATTGGTCCCTACCACATCACTCGGCATTAAATCGGGCGTAAATTGAATTCTTGAGAAACCAACTCGCAATGTTTTGGCTAACAAGTTTGCGGTCAAAGTTTTGGCAATACCCGGTACCCCTTCCACCAAAACATGTCCACCCGCGATGAGCGCGATGAGCAACTGATCAATCATGTCGTGCTGCCCGATTATTACCTTTTGCAATTGGCCCCGAGCGCTATCAAAGACACTTTGCACTTTCGAAACATCTATAGAAGGTCTCGAAAACCTATCTGTTGTGGGCTGCGAAATTGGCGGAGTCGGTGGAATTGGTGGATTACTCCCAAGTTCATTCGTTGATTCTGGTTTTTCTGGAGAGTCATTTAGTTCGTCTAAAGCCATGATATTTTTTTGATTTTGGCTAAAGGTAAGATGTTTTGTTTTTTCAAAAAGTATTTTTGTGAAAAAATAAAATATGATTGCTCAAGTGGAATTTCAACTTTCACCCTTCAATCGCGGCTTTCACATCATAACGCGAGAGGTACTCAGTCAAATTGGTGAACTACCACAAACTGGAATGTTAAATCTATTCATCAAACATACTTCCGCTGGTTTGACGATTAGTGAAAATGCAGATCCTGATGTTCTTGTGGATTTCGAATCTATTTTCAATAAGATGGTCCCTGAAAACATGCCATTTTTGGTGCACACAATTGAAGGACCAGACGATATGCCCGCACATATCAAGTCTTCTTTGGTTGGTTCTTCAGTCACCATTCCAATCTCAAATGGTCAATTAAACTTTGGAACATGGCAAGGAATTTATCTTTGTGAATTTCGAAATCGAGGAGGTGGTAGAAAATTGGTGGCGACAGTTTATTCTTAAATTTTCACACATCGATTTATTCTTTCTATTTTTGAAAAAATATATTCCTATACTATGCCGACCAATAAATCCAACCTCTGCTCCACACCTCCCATCGAAAAAGAAAACATTCGCATCACTGCGCCAAAAACAATTGCTGCTGGTATTCCCGGAGTAACTGTTGCACTGAAGCATATTTTTGGTGAAATGAGTTTGAAAACTTGTGCGCCAACACTTTTTTCAATCAATCAGATGGATGGTTTTGATTGCCCTGGCTGTGCATGGCCTGACCCAGATGATCATCGCAGCGGAATGGGGGAATATTGCGAAAATGGCGCAAAAGCAATTGCAGAAGAGGCAACAGCCGCCAGAGTTACTCCTGAATTTTTCGCCAAACATTCGGTGCAAGAAATGTCTCATTGGTCAGATTATAAAATAGGTAAAAGTGGTCGGATCACGCATCCAATGATTTTACAGGAAGGAGCTACTCATTATGAACCGATTGAGTGGAACGAAGCATTTGATTTGATTGGTAAAAAATTGAATTCACTCGATTCCCCAGACGATGCAATTTTTTACACATCAGGGAGAACAAGTAATGAAGCGGCGTTTTTATATCAATTATTTGTACGACAATATGGCACCAATAATCTGCCTGACTGCTCCAACATGTGCCACGAATCAAGCGGCGTCGGTTTATCCGAAACAGTTGGAATTGGCAAAGGCTCCGTAAAACTGGAAGACTTTTATAATACGGATTTGATTATCATCATGGGGCAAAACCCTGGGACAAATCATCCTCGAATGCTTTCGGCTTTACAAAAAGCAAAACGAAATGGAGCAAAAATTATCTCCATCAATCCGCTGAAAGAAACGGGTTTAACGAAATTTAAAAATCCGCAAGAAATTAGTGGTTGGATTGGTTCGGGAACTGTTTTGAGTGATCAATATTTACAAGTCATGATCAATGGCGATGTGGCATTGCTTAAAGCTATCATGCTCGTTCTTCTCGAAAAAGAAGATGCCAATCCTGGAACTGTTTTCGATAGAAATTTCATTGAAAACAACACCGCAGGTTACGAAGCATTCATTGCCGATTTAAAAAATTACAATCTAAACGAGTTAGCTGAAAATTGCGGCATTTCAATCGCTCAAATCAATCAAGTTGCTGAGACCATCATTGCCAACGAAAAGATGATTATTTGCTGGGCAATGGGTTTGACACAACACAAAAATGGTGTTGATAATATTCGTGAAGTGGTCAACTTACTATTGCTCCGTGGAAGCATAGGAAAACCGGGAGCAGGCACTTGCCCCGTCCGTGGCCACTCCAATGTTCAGGGCGACCGAACGATGGGCATCTGGGAGGTTTTGAAGCCTGCTTTCGCGGAAAAACTCAAAGCCAACTTCGATTTTGAACCGCCGACAAAA
>CALHBQ010000034.1 GCA_937930815.1 uncultured Saprospiraceae bacterium
TTTTACCTCCGTTTTTAAACTTACGATTCCCAAATCTGTATTCCCTGTCCACCTTCCCAGATCGAATGATTGCAAATTAATATTACCAGAATATAAAGCCGTTTCTCTTCCTTCTTTGACCTTCAACGTCATATCCATCACGGCACGTCCAAGGTCTGTTTTCAAATCTCCAAACGCTACAAAATCATAATAGTAACCCGTGAAATCTCCCTTAAAATCAAGCTGACCTAATTTTCTGAAATTCTCAGGTGGGTTGAATCTTGGAATCAATTCGTACAAAGTTTCCGTATTGGTGTTGACCTCAGTGATGTCCAAATCGATAAACTCTTGGTCTTTCACAGCCAAGTTTTTAGAACGAAAATCTCCTTTAAATTTAAAGCCGTTCCCAACTTGGAAATTCATATCAAAACCTTTGAGGGAATTGATTTTACCTTTTAATTCACCATCAATTTGTAATAGCTCGTTTTTGTTTTTGGTGAAAAATTGATTTCTGGAAAGTTTAGGAAAAAAGGTAATGATATCTTTAAAGGAAAACTCTGAATCGTTGAGTTTTGCGTTTATATAAATTTCATTATTGAAATGTTTGAAATCTGCAAACTCCCTGAATTTAAACGAAATGGTATCTCCCAAAAAACTATTAGGTGTTTTCAATCCTAATCCATTGAATGTAACTTTGTTTTCGGTCAATAGAAATTCAGTAGAATTTAATTTTTCAACTTCAAAGCCACTTTTTTCTTTCAGTTTAAGTTCGATAATTTTACTGGTCAGGTCACTGCCGACCATGTCCAAATCAGTTTGCTCCAAATAGATTTCAGTGAAGGAAATATTTCTATCATCAAAAGTATTTGGAGGCAAGGTTCGAGCTTCATAATCACGATTGTCCACATAATCGAAAATCGCATTTTCAATTACTAATCTTTCCAAATTGAAATGTAGTGGCGCTTTTACTTTTTTGGCCAATTGAGTTGAATCGGAAATTTCATCTTCTTCCTCATCTATTAACTCTTCTTCCTCCTCTTCTGGAAAAATGACGATTCGTGATGAATCTTTTGGATAACGAGTGATGTGAAAATATGGCTCATTTAATTTTACATCGTCCAAAAGAAATTCATTCTTTTTTAGGTCAATATTTTTAACCTCAATTATTCCATTTCTTAAAGCAAAATCTTGTCGTTCTCCTTTTCGAATATTATCATAAGTAGCTTGAAGATCAATCAAGGATAGGTTCTCCATATTAAAAATGAAAGGCCGTTTTCCATTCCCAGAAGGTTTTAATTTATCAATTAAAAATTGAAGGTTAGAAAACTCATCCTCTGGTTGTTTGATCATTCTAAGCTTCACACCTTCCAATTCGACATTTTGCAAAATCAAGGTTCGATTGATCCATGCCCAGGGCCCAGAATTCAGATTAGCCGTTAGTTTATTGGAATAGAGTAGGGTATCACCTTTCAAATCTTCAACATAAAAACCATCCAAAACAACGTTGTCGAAAAATTCCAGCGAAATGTGATCAAGGGTGACTTTGGTTTTTAGTTCATCCGAAAGGTATTCCATCGTATAATCAGCAACTCGGTTTTGTACTGATGGAATTTTCAATAAAAGAAAGAAAATCAAAAACAGACAAACAATCGCAATAAAGAAAATGACCGCCCAATTAAAAGCAGTCTTTATGAACGGTCTATTTTTAGGCCCCTCGATATTTTCAATATCAGTATTGTCTATTTTATTCAAAAGTATTTCATTGGTGAAGAGTGCAAAGAAACAAAGAATATGTTGATTTTTAGACGCTTAATTTCTTCCTAAGTTAAACAGAATCAATAGTTTAACGGCGAATTAATAAAACTTTAAGTTCCTACCCATTCTCAAAAGAATTTTTGTGTTCTTTGCACCTCAAATTTGTCATAAAAATTTATGAGTCAGAAGCTTAGAATTAGCTTGCTTTTCGCTGGTTTAGGGTTGATTTTTTACGTTCCATTTTTGGGAGGTGTTCATCTGTTTGATTGGGATGAAATCAATTTTGCGGAAATGGCTCGGGAGATGATTTTGTTGGAAGATTATTTACGTGTTTATATCAATTTTGAACCCTTTTGGGAAAAGCCGCCACTATTTGTTTGGCTTCAGGCACTTTCCATGAAAATCTTTGGAATCAATGAATTTGCGGCACGGTTTCCAAATGCGATTTGTGGCTCTTTAACTTTGGTTGTTTTATATCGAATTGGTTGCTTTTTGAAAGGAAATCGGTTTGGAGTTTTATGGGCATTATCTTATTTTGGGAGTATTCTTCCCTTTCTTTATTTTAAATCAGGAATCATTGATCCTTGGTTTAATTTATTGATTTTCAGTGGATTATACTTTTTAATTTTATTCTATTGGAAAAAGAAAAAGGTCAAAAGTATTACTTTAGAAAAAAGTAAATGGTTCTACTTTATATTGAGCGGATTGGTTTTAGGGTTAGCCATTTTGATGAAAGGACCTGTCGCTTTTTTAATCATTTCTTTGGTTTTAGGTGTCTGTTGGATTTTTGAGAAATTTCGATTTTACATTAATCCATTAGAGTACATTGTCTTTGCAATTTTGTGTTTTTCGGTCAGTTTGGTTTGGTTGGGCATTGAGACCTTTAAAAATGGGCCATGGTTTATTCAAGAATTTACGACGTATCAAATCAGACTTTTGACCACTCATGATGCAGGGCACAAAGGATTTTTAGGCTATCATTTTGTAGTACTTCTGATTGGTGTTTTCCCAGCTTCCATTTTTGCAATTCGCAGTTTTTATAAATTTCCAAAATCAGAACAGTGGTTTGAAAATGATTTTCATCGATGGATGAAAATATTGTTTTGGGTTGTTTTGATTCTTTTCTCTTTGGTTCAATCTAAAATTGTCCATTATTCTTCGCTTTGTTATTTCCCGATGACCTTCTTGGCAGCTTCAGTTATTGAAAAGATATTAGATGGAAATCTTTCTTTTGAAAAATGGATGAAAGGCCTCTTTTGGTTTATCGGAGGTGTTTTTGTGTTTCTATTCTTGGCATTACCTGTGGTAGGGAAAAACATTGATTTGATAAAACCGCTTTTTTCAAAAGACCCATTTGCGATGGCAAATTTGGAAGCTCAAATCGAATGGTCTTATATTGACTGTTTGCCTGGAGTTTTTCTTTTAGGCTTGATGATTTTCTTTTTTAAAACCTTTAATAAAGCGTCAAAAGCGAAACCATTCAATCTTCTTTTTGGAGGAACAGGCGTTTTTGTGATGCTTTCCTTAATTTTTATCATCAATAATATTGAAGGATATTCTCAAAATGCAGCTATCGAATTTTTCAAAAGTAAATCGAAAGAAGATTGTTATGTGATGACCTTTGGTTATAAAAGTTATGCGCATCTTTTTTACAACAAAAAACGCCCGCCCAAAAACGAAAATCATTCAAAACATAGTTGGCTTTTAGGTGGCGAAATTGATAAAACTGTCTATATTGCCGCCAAAATAAATAGGGCAAATGAACTTATCAAAAACCCTAACTTAGTTGAGCTTTATAGGAAAAACGGATTTGTTTTTTTTCAGAGAAATATAACTGAGCAACAATGACTTTAAACACTAACGAAACTGCTGGTTCTAAAATGAACCAATCTATTGTAGA
>CALHBQ010000035.1 GCA_937930815.1 uncultured Saprospiraceae bacterium
GGATTTGAACAATCATCGCATGACAATCTAAAACTTGGACTCCAACTAAAAGTGGCTCCTGTTCCAGGTGAAATTGTTAAAGGTTGTTTGTCCCCGGGGCAGATAATGTGGATTGGGGCTAAATAATAAACACCCTCTAAAACATTAAAACAATTACTATCCTCACATCCATTTGCATCAATCAAATCAAAGCAATGTTCACCAGGTTGAAAATTATCAAACAATTCAACTTCGTTTCCATCCTCATCAGTCAACAAAAAAGGTTTTGCCCAACGACTTGAACCAATAAAGATTGAACCAACGGCTCCAAATTTAAATATAGGATTAACAACTAAACCCGACAATCTTGGCGCTCTTGCTATTCTAATAGTATCACTTGCTTTGTAACGACAGCCCGATTCAGAATAAATAAGTTGAATTGGAAAGTAACCAGTATATAAACTATCTGCATTCAAAACACCATTAGGAGTAACCCCTCTCCCCAACCATTCAAAAGTTCCCAATGGGTTAAGTAAGTCTGTTGAAGCAATTAATTGATATGCATCAGAATCACCATCACAAATTATAGAAGGCACATTTGAATTGGTCGAGATTTCTAAATTAACTGGAGGACAGTTTTGTGTAATACAGGTTTCGGTTAAAACTGGCAAGCTACATCCAGATGGGTAATTTGCAACTACAGTGATACTAACCTCTTCACCCAAATTTAAATTTTCAACATTAATAAATGGTTCTAAAACTGTTACAGAATCAGTTCCATTTATGATTGCTGTATAATTTATTGCTTTTGAAATGGGCTGCCATTCAAAAGTTATTTCATTTTCGTTTGGAAAACAATTAATGACTAAATCAGACTGATCTATATATGGAATCAAATCAAATATAACACTACTATCACACCCCAATTCAGTTATAAAAACTATTTCTTGACTCCCAAAATTTTCAAAAGTATATTTTTGATTTCTTATTGTTGTATCCCAAGGCAAATCTGTTTGACATCGAAAAATAGGTGGCCATACAGTAGGATAGATAGGAAGCGCAAGAATTGGTAAAATGGTAGAAAATCCTGTAAAACAATACCCAATCGGTTTAACTTGGACAGCTCCTCCTCCTATAGAATCTACTACACAACATACAAATAAATCATTCTCAGTCCCTCCATTTATAATCCTTAAATTTGATGGGATTTCCCATTCCACCAATTGATCGTTGAAAATTTTATCAATTTCAAAACAGACTTCTGCGCCAACACATAGCGTTGTATCTGGGGTCATAGATAAATTAAGGCGATCAAAAGAAGGCTCAGGATCTCCTGTAATAATTAAAGAAAAATCACAAATATCTCCATTGATTCCATCAATCTGAAAAATATAAAGTTCACCTGGAATCAAACCTGAAACACCAACATTTGGAGCTGCAAAACTTGTTTCTGAAAAACAATCGAGTTCAGTTCCAGATTGATCGCGAAGAACCAATTCTATTCCATCTCCTATTGTACAGTTATTATAAATCAACGTCGCCTCAATAGTTCCCCATACAGAAGCAAGAGCAGTAACATAAGCACTATTGTCAGGCTCACCACAAGAAAATTGCATCCCAGGTCCATAATCATTAAGATTACCAGAATAGACTCCAGCCAAATTGCAAACGATACAGGCATCTTCAATATTAGCTCCTGCATCTTGACAACCTTCTGGAATATTAGGAGAAGAACAACATGGAATTGGCGGCAAGTCTTCAATCCTAAAATTAATTATTTCGCACTTCTTAAAACCCAGATTACATTTTGAAATAGGAGTGACGCATATTTCAAATAATTCATTATTTGGATTTTCAAAAATGATACTCTGAGTTCCTTGACCGCTTATTATTGAAAAGTTCGAATCTGGTATTTCCCAATAATAACTGTTTGCTCCTTTGATGGCACTTACATTAGCTTTATCAATGACAGCTCTTTCTGTTGATCCAAAAATAATTTTAGAAATAGGAGCAAGCCTTCCAACTTCAATCCCTTCAAATTCTAATCTAAAATCGCAACCAAGCGACATTGGTGATTCAATTAATATTGAATAATGATTTCCGATTTCTAAATTCTCAACAAGCGATTCAATTGTTGAATAATTTGATAAATTAAAATTAGTACAACCATTTATTGCAACTTGTTGGTCATCAAATATTTGAATACTTATCTGCTCATTTGCATCACATTCAAATCTTGAAGCGGAAACTCTAATTCGGTTTTCAGTTGCTTTTACGTTTAACCATTTTGAGAAACGATTACCAGAACAATTGCTCAGGTTTTGAACGAACAATTGATTCAAGCCATCAAATCCAAGACAGGCGAATTCGCAACCAGGGAAAGATTCCCAATCTGTTTTGCATTCAGTTTGAGATAAGCAGAAATTCATTTGTCCTATTCCAAAGAACAAAATCAGGATCGAATATGTAATATTTTTCATAATCTAATCACGGTTTAAAATATTGGTAGTGATATTTTATTTATTGATTTTTATTTGAAAAGAAATCATAGCTCGCGCGAGGCTCTTGCCTCGTGTGAGAGATCAGTTAGTTTCTAACCAACAAATCGAATAATACAGGCGAGACGCCTGAGGATCGTACACACGAGGCAAAGCCTCGCGCGAGCCATGAGTTTTTTATAAAAAACTCATCAACACTTTCGATATCCTACCAAAATATTTATTCTAAATCAAAACCACCCTCCTCACTATCACTTCGTTCTCAACTTTTATTTTGAAAAAATAAACACCTTTTGAAAATCTGGAAAGGTCAATTTCTTTTTCAAAAGCAGTCAATATTTTCTTTCCTGAGTAATCAAAAACTTTGATTGATTCTACTTTTGATGAGGTTATAATATTGACTTTCCCATTCGTTGGATTTGGAGCGATTTTGATTTCTTTTTCTAAATAGAAATTGGCGATTCGTTCTTCTATTTCTATCAAATTCTTTTCCTCTATTTTTTGAAAATCAATATCGGAAAGGAGTTTTGAAAAATCCTTTTCATTGATTTGTCCCTTGATAAGAATCTACACACATCAAACAGCCGGGTAAATTATTCGTGGCTGGAATTCCATTAGGGAATGGAGAACAGGGAGACTGTCCCAAAGAACTTACGGAAAATAGCAAAGTAAAAAGGATGCTTAGAGTTATAATATTTCTCATTCTTATTTTATTTAAAGGGGAACAATCGAATGATTTTAGTAGCTAAAAAAAATCTACTTTTCCAAGGTAAATAAAAAATTTGCATATGAATCTTACAAAAAAAGGGAATTCTCGGATGCAAATCGAGAATTCCCTTTTATAAAATGATGATTATCAATCTTTTAAATCAAAACAACTCGCTTCACTATCACTTCATTTTGTACTTTAATTTTGAAAAAGTAAACGCCTTTTGCAAAACTGGATAAGTCCAATTCCTTTTCTAATGAGTGCATGATTCGCTTGCCGGACATATC
>CALHBQ010000036.1 GCA_937930815.1 uncultured Saprospiraceae bacterium
TTCCATCACCAAAGTTCCAAGAATAACTTGTCGCGTTTGTTGAAGAGTTACTAAAAGTTGCAGTTAGATTATTAGTAGAAGAACTAAAGTTTGCTGTCGGTGAATTTGAAATAACTACAAAATTTATCTTCGTTTCTGTATCAGAACCACTTGCATTTGTAGCAGTCAAAGTCACATTATAAGAACCTGGTGTAGTGTAATTTACAGTTGGATTCGTAGCTGTTGATGAGCTTGGTGAACCACCTGGGAATGACCAACTGTAAGACGTAGGGCTTCCAGTACTTGTATTTGTAAAATTAATAGAACCCGCACAAGTAGGATTTGAATGATTAGAAGTGAAGTTAGCGACTGGAGAAGGTGTTGTTCCACCAGTTGATACAACCGTTTTTGTTTCGGTATCTCCACCACACCCGTTACTTGCAGTAAGTTTTACTTGATAAGTTCCAGCATTTGCATAAGTATGCGTTGGGTTTTGTAAAGAACTTGTATTTCCATCACCAAAGTCCCAAAGCCAAGTATTAGCATTTGTTGATTGGTCAGTAAATATGAAAAAGTTGCTATTGTTCGTATAAGAGTAATTTGCTGTAGCACCTGTAGTTGTAACAACTACATAGCCTTGTTTTACTTCATTTGCGAAGCCAAGTGGGCTCAAAACAGTTAATGAAACATCATAGGTTCCAGCTGTATTATATCGTATTAATGGATTGGCAGCACTTGAAAAACTTGGTGTTCCGCCAGGGAAACTCCAACTATATCCAAAAGGAGTACCAGTACTTAAGTCTGTAAATTGTACAAATTCTCCTGCACAAACTGGATTGCTGTGGTTAGAGGTAAAATTGGCGCTTAGTGTTGTAACTGGACTACCAACGGTTACGACATTACTAACGGTATTTGTACCACAACTATTCGTTGCAGTCAATGTGGCAACATAAGATCCACCCGCAGCATAGGCATGAGTTGGATTTTGATCAGTACTTGTACTTCCATCACCAAATTGCCAAAACCAAGAACTTGGAATTCCAGTTGAATTATCAGTAAAGGTCGCAATATTGGCGGAAGAAGTAGAGCTAAATGCTGCAATTGGTGCTCCACCAACAACGACAAAGTTTATTTTTGTTTCGGTATCATTTCCGGATGCATTTGTTGCAGTTAAAGTAACATTGAAAGTACCAGCATTGTTATAAGTGACTGTCGGGTTTTGAGCAGTTGAACTACTTGGAGTCCCTCCTGGAAATGACCAACTCCATGAAGTTGGTGTATTGGTACTCAAATCTGTAAAGTTGACAGAAGCTCCTGGGCATAATGGATTAGAATGAGGCGAACTGAAATTTGCCACTGGTGCAGACCCGCCTGGTCCAGGGCCACTTCCACAAGGATTAAAACATCCTCCATTAGCAGCAGAACTTACATAAGAGTTTATAGAATTTTGAGAGGTCGTTGACCACGTAACTGAGGTATTTACTGATGGCGCCATGATAAATGGAGAACCACCTGCATCGTGACTTGCGTTGAAGTTATGTCCTAACTCATGTGCTTGAAGTACTCTTAAGTTTGCTGAATTACTCGTGAAATCTTCACAAACATTATATTTGAATGCCGTACAAACAGCACCAACATATGCAATTCCAATAGTACTTCCAGCAAGATTTCTATCTGTCCACAAAGTTGCAGCCTCAAAATCAGTCGTACCAAATCCATTGTTTTGCCCCCAAGTTCTAAAAGAACCCAAAAGTGTACTTGCAGAAGTTGAAGCAGTCCATGGGTCACAAGTAGAGCAATTCGAAACAAAATTACTATTAGAAATTAAAATTAAATCATCATTGAACTCATTATCGTAATTGGTGGCAACGTTGTTCAAAACGCCCATCATGAAATTTACAGTACCTGTAACTCCTCCATACTTAGTATTCATTGACCAATCTGCTGCTAATCTAATATCAACATCATAACAAGCCATTGATTTACCTTCCGATCCATGGTCATGGTCATGAACATGAGGATCGATTTCTTTCTTTTTATCAATAAAGTCAGTTGCTCCACAAGTTTTTCCTTCCATTTTGATTACGTCGTTAAATTCATAAACAACGAAAAAAGAATTTGGAGACTGATTATTGAAATGTTTGAGTGGCTCAATAAAGTATGTTTTACCATCCTTTTCAATAAGACCATACAAGAAACCATCATTTATAGTCATTCTTGTCGAACCTCCATTTCTCAAATAACCACTAAAAGTGATCACTTTATCAAATGATTCTTCGACAACACCATCTCGATTTCCAACCAAAACTTTAAAATCTGGGCCTTTCAAATCATTTGCGGAAAGTGACATATCCCAATTAAAGGAATTCTTTATTTGAATATTTAAATCGAAACTTTCTCCTGAACGAGCAACATAATCGCTAATACCATCAATATCCAAAGCAAAAACTTCAAATTTTTTGAATTGCTCTTTTAAATATTGTGCTTCGTCAAATGAAGATATCGGAACACCCTCGTAATCTTGCCCATTGAGATTAGGGATGAGAAAGAGTGAAAACGAAATTAAGAAGGACAAAATGGGTAAGACTCTTTTAATCATTACAGGTAATTTAGATTTTAGAAATATAATTGTTGGTTTCCGTTTTATTAGATCTTTTTTTAATGAGGTTGGTTGCATAGAAAATATGATTCTAAACAACTTTTAAAAAAGTTTTAATGAGGAATTGAAAACTGATTTATTAAGGGTAGAAGAGCAGTTCGGTCTAAATTCAAACTATTCTACAAATATCGTAATACAAATTGGTATAAAGGGGGTAGTAATTGTAGTGAAAATTGCAGGTCAACTACTTTTTTTTAAGCATTTGTGGAATACATTGTATAATTTTGTTTTTTCAAAAAGACACAAACATTCGGTAAATTATTTTCCATGAGACTACAATACATTATTTTATCCCTCCTTTTTTCTTTTTCATTATCAAATTGCGTCAAAATTCCTGGAGAAAGTAGTGGCCCAGGCAAAACTGAGCTTAATCCTTGGGTGAAGGTTGATGACTTGGTTTCTGAACAGCTTATTTTAAACGCTAAATCAAATGGCTCTTTTCTATACGTAATTTCAGAAGGTGAATATTTTTCTTTAGATCAAGATTTGAATATTAAAGAAAATTTCATTTTTAGAAATACACCTAAAACTTTTGGGGTGCCTGCTTTTTCAGATAACGTTTTTGTTAGAGTTGCAAACGATGGAAATGACAGACCAGATATAGAATTTAGAGCGACAAAGAATCCTTCCTCTGTAATAACTTTTAATTCTGAAGATATTGGGGAAACTCCAGACGAATCATTAGAGGTTGACCAAGATTTAGCCAGTGAAATTGGGGCTTTTAACACTGACAACACTCAATTCCTACTAGCAACAATTTCTAGACCAAAATTTGAATATAAACTTGTCCGCTTTAAAGTTACGACTGATGCATCAACTTTTAATGTTGAAGAAGTGAAAGTTGATGGGTATGCAGATTTAAAACAAGTAGATGTTGATCCAAACGGTGGCGCTATCAGTAGTATTAGATATTTTGAGGGTGAGTTTTTCGTTGCTACTCGTGAAGGAACTTTTCGAGTGACAAAAGATATGAGACTTGAACTTGTTTCTCCTTTTTGGTCTTTGGATATCTTTAGAAGTGAAGGAGATTTGTACACTTCTTCATTTAATACAGGTCAAATGATGATTTCAGAGGATAATGGTCGAACTTTTGAGCAATCAAGCATTCAAACAGATCTTGGTGTAGTTAGAGTTCGTGGTCCGAGGTTAATTTCTCAAGAACAATTAGGTAAACCTTTTTTTACTCCAAAAGATCAAGACAATATTTTTGACATTGCACCAATGCAAATAAACGAAGCTTTACAAGACCCAAACAATGGAGGCCTTTTTAGAGCGTTCGAATATTTTAGTGGAAAATATTATATTTCTGTTGGAAAAGAACTTTACTTTGCAGATGATATTTCTGCGGAGGAATGATAGAGTTTAAAGCTAAAAACTAAAAAGTACAAAAGGCACTAAACCCTAATCCTTTCCGCTACAAATTTTTCTATTATGATAAAAGAAAATTGGTGGAAAGGATTAGGCGTCCTTTTGGTTTTTATTTCTCTTACTGTTGGGATGTTGACGCCACTCCGTCCTGGAATTGTAGGACTCGAACCACTTCAAATTAATGCTGGAACTACTGTTGATTTTGAAATTGAGGGATATAATTCCTACTTTTCAAAGGATTCAAAAATGGATGTTTGGTTATGGCTTGATACTGCTCATGTTATCACTGCATCGGGAGTGCAAGTTACTGGCCCTCAGTCGATTAAAGCGAGTTTTGATATTCCAGCTAATCTGCCTGACGATGTCAAACGAGAAGCCAAATTGTCAATCAATGATACAAAAAATGGATTTGTAACTGCTTTAGGAAGGCCGTATATCAAAGGAGGAATTGTCAATCCAACTTTGGCAAAAAGCAATTGGTCTTCAAAAGTTGAAAACCTTCATGAAATGGGTGGTTTTACTTTTCCATTTCTACCCAATATCTACGAAAGTGTTCGAAATACATTCTACCATGTTTCGCTTTGGTTTGCGATGTTTTTTACATTCACTTTAGGTGTAGTGCAAAGTATTAAGTATTTACGAAACCGCGACCCATTAAATGATGCAAAAGCAAGTAGTTATACTTCCACTGGTATTCTATTTGGAATTTTGGGACTTACCACTGGAATGATTTGGGCAACCTATACTTGGGGACAAGCATGGAGTTGGGACATCAAACAAACCATGACGGCAATACTTTTGCTGGTTTATTTAGCTTACTTTGTTTTGCGCCTTTCATTTGACGACGAAGAGAAAAAGGCTCGGATTTGTGCGATTTACAATATTTTTGCTTTTGCTTGTATCGTTCCTTTGTTGTACGTCATTCCAAGATTAGTGGATAGTTTGCACCCAGGAGGGCAGGGTAATCCTGCCTTTGGAACAGGTGATTTAGATATGAATGTGCGAGTAATATTCTACATGTCCGTTATCGGTTGGTGCATGATTGGGTATTGGATGTCCAATCTTTATTACCGCTCAAAAATGATTAAATCCTATATTGAAGAAAATGATTTTTAAAAAATTTGGTTAAGTCGAAAATTTACCGACTTTTGCCATCCAAAAAATAAGGAATTATGTTTAAAAATTCCAGATCAAAATTAGCTCTCTTTTTACTTACTACTATCCTATTTTCTAACCAATTGATTGCTCAAGCGGCTGCTCAGGACTTTATGAGAAGTACTGGTAAAATATATGTAGTCGTTGCAGTAATTGTTTTGATTTTTATAGGAGTAGTTTTTTACTTAATAAGGTTAGATTCAAAAATTTCTAAACTCGAAAAAATAATAAAAGAGCATGGAGAAAGTTGATGATTTTTATCAAAGTGTCCTCAGTTTTTATGATAATGCGAGTAAGCATGCAAATGTTTCTGAAGGAATTATCAGTCAGATTCGTTCTTGCAATTCTGTTTATAGAATGCGTTACCCGATTCAATCTGCAAAGGGCAAAATAAAGGTGATTGAAGCATATCGTGTGCAACACAGTCATCATAGACTACCTACTAAAGGAGGAATTCGCTACAGTAATCACGTGAATCAAGACGAAGTAATGGCTTTGGCGACCTTGATGTCGTTCAAATGTGCCATTGTAGATGTCCCTTTTGGTGGTGCAAAAGGAGGGGTTAAAATCAATCCTTGGGAGCATTCCGAGTATGAATTAGAAAAAATCACTCGTCGTTATACCGTCGAATTAGTGAAAAGGAATATGATGGGCCCGTCTATTGATGTCCCTGCTCCTGATTATGGAACAGGAGCACGCGAGATGGCTTGGATCTATGATACCTACCGTGCATTCAACGAAAAAGAAATTGATGCTGCGGGTTGTGTAACCGGTAAACCAGTAAGTCAAGGAGGAATCCGAGGTCGTACAGAAGCAACCGGTCGAGGCGTTTTTTATGGTATAAGAGAGGCTTGTACTTATAAGGATGACATGGAAGCGATTGGTTTAACGCAAGGTATTAAAGATAAAACCATCGTCATTCAAGGTCTTGGAAATGTAGGTTCTTTTTCTGGAACAATTTGTCAAGATGAAGGAGGCGCGAAGATTGTTGGTGTTGGGGAAGTTGAAGGTGCCATTTATGATAAGAATGGAATTGACATCCACAAACTACTCAAATACAGAAAGAAGAATAAAACAATTCTTGGCTATCCAGGAGCAACTTCATATGACAAGGAAAAAAGAGATATCGTCATGGAATTCCCATGTGATATTTTGATTCCTGCGGCTTTGGAAAATCAAATCCACAAAAAGAACGCAAAGAAAGTAAAAGCAAAAATCATTGCTGAAGCAGCAAATGGGCCGATAACTTCAGAAGCAGAAGCGATTTTGAACAAGAAAGGTGTCATGATTTTACCAGATGTATTTTTAAATGCAGGAGGTGTTACCGTTTCTTATTTTGAATGGTTGAAAAACCTTTCTCACATCCGATTTGGCCGTATGGACAAACGATTTAACGAAAATACTTACAGTGCTTTTGTCGATTTAATAGAAAGAAGTACAGGAAAGAAAATCGGCAAGCAAGAAAGAGACTTCTTGACTAAAGGTGGAGATGAGATTGATTTGGTAAGATCAGGATTGGAAGAAACGATGATTACAGCCTACACTGCAATTCGTGCTATCAAGAAAAGAAAGAAAAATATTGATTTGAGAACAGCTGCCTTCGTAAATGCAATCGAAAAAATAGGAAGCGATTACTCAACGATGGGTATTTTTCCTTAAAGGGAAAATGAAGATTTTTTTTTTCATACCAAATTAAACATAAGTTAATTCTGTTTTTTTGGTGTGAAAAAAAATTTTTCAAAAGTAATTAGCAGTTTCGTTTGTGTTTTATTCTTTTTGCTTTTATCTTCGCGCTGTTTTTTAGAGTAGGGTTAAAATTCTACGTTTTGATAGAAATTTGATAAAGCTCTCTAATAATTTAAAAATTTAAAATAGCGCTATGTTTGAATCGGGTCCGGAGAAGTTGGATAAAACTGATCTGAAAATCCTTCAAATCTTACAAGAGAATAGTAAAATTACTAATCTTGATTTGTCAAAAAGGATTGGATTATCGCCAGCTCCTACGCTTGAAAGAGTGAAAAAGTTGGAATTAGCTAAAGTAATTGAAAGTTATCATGCTCAAATAAATGCTCAAGCAATTGGGTTGAATGTGAAGACTTTTGTTTTAGTTTCTTTAGCTTGGCAAAAAGAAAATGCTTTGAATCAATTTCTTGAAAAAATTCAAAGTATTGATGAAATTGTAGAATGTTATATCATTACAGGTGAAGCTGATTTTTTAATGAAATTAGTTTGTAAAGATATTCCAACATATGAAAAGTTATTATTTAAGACATTGTCGCAAATTGAAGAAATCGAAAGATTGAAAACATTGATGACTTTGTCCACAACGAAACAATCTAAAGTTTTACCTTTTAGTTACAAATAATCCTACTAGGTAAAACAATCTACTTTTAGCGAATGCCACCCTGAAGGAAACTTCAGCGGTGGCATTCAATTTTTTGAATCAATTTTTTGAAATTGAAAAAAAGAAAAGATGCATTGCTTTGGGAATTGAAACCAACTGACTCATCAGTTGGCTCCTCTTATCTTTTTGGAACCATGCACGTCGCTCCAATTTCTATTAAAACGAAATTGGAAAAACTTCAGTCTTTTATTGAAAGTTGCGAAGTATTTGCCGCTGAAACGAATATCAAAGAACAAAAAGAGAATAAATTTGAAAGCACCTTTCTTCCCAACGGAAGTATTCGAGGTAGATTGGGAGCGAAGAAGTTCGATAAACTTCGTAAAATACTTTTGAAGGCCTTTAAAATTGATATTTTACAATACAATCATCTCCAACCACTGGTTTTGAATAGTTTAATTGCGCAGGTTTGTTTTGCTGGCATTGAAACGATTTGCCCTGATGAATTCTTGTGGAATACAGCAGAAGGCTTGGGTAAAGAAATGAAAGGTCTCGAGCCAACAGGAAGAGAATTAGATCTTTTTGAAAGAATACCAATGAAGTATCAACTCGATGGGTTGAGAGCGATTGGAAAAAACGTTTCTAAATTTAAAAGGAAACTATTTGAAGTTGGCGTTAAATATGAAAACGAGGAATTGACTACTTTATACAAATCCACAAAAAAAGGATCAGGAGGCTTATCCAAAATTTTACTATTTGAAAGAAACGACTCCATGGCTGAGAATCTATTCGAATTATCGAAAGGTCAACCAGTTTTTGCAGCAGTTGGAGCAGCCCATCTTCCAGGGAAAATGGGTATGTTGGTGAATTTAAAAAGAAGAGGATATAAAGTCAGACCAGTCAAATTATGATCCCTTAAAATGATATTCTCTATCATCGAACAGGACATTGAAAGTGGTCAAACTTCCATAAATTCTTGAAATATATTGCTGAAGACTTACTTTATCTTCATCAGTTAAAACTTTATGACTATTGATTCTTTGCTCCATCACCCGTAAGCGATCTCTGGTCATCACAATTTTATGAAAGAAGGTTTCAATTGGAATTTCTTTGGATTTTAAATTGGTATCTCTTGGTTTTAAAATCATCATTCCACCTTCCCATTTTCCGCCAAGGGGAATCAATTCCTGAATATCAGACCAATGTTTTAGAATCTTCATCAAAGATTTTTCTGCTTCTGAAAAATCAAATTCTGCACCCCCTTCGATTGCTTCAATTATTTCCCATTTATCATATTCTTTTCCCACGGCTTTAATACCGTATTGAATAAAAACAACATCGTACGCAACTGGATGGATTTTGATAACTACTCCATCACCAAATGCTGGGTGCTTAACACGAGAACCAATACCAAGAATTTTTTTACCTTCAGACATAATCGATTTTTTTAGATATTTACAGAAACGATGGAAGCGAAAATTAGGTTGCAGGGAAATAAAAAAATCCTGAACCTTTTGGAAAGATTCAGGATTTTGCCCCTTAAGGAAAATTGAAAAATTATTTTTTTCCTTTGCCTGCTTTTTTGTGATCAGCAAGAAATTTAGCTAGCCCAATATCAGTCAATGGGTGATTGAGTAACCCCATTATTGAACTAAGCGGACAGGTTACAATGTCTGTTCCTGCCATTGCTGCATCAACAATATGTTTTCCATTTCTAATTGAAGCAGCTAAAATTTCCGTTTCAAATCCTTGAATTGCGTAGATTTCAGCAATATCTTCAATCAATTTCATTCCGTCCCATGTGGTATCATCAATTCTACCGATAAAGGGCGAAACCATTGTTGCTCCTGCTTTTGCAGCTAAAATCGCTTGTCCAGCAGAGAATACCAATGTACAATTGGTCGGAATACCTTTTTTGTGGAAATAGCTCAATGCTTTTATTCCATCTTTAATCATCGGAATTTTTATCACGATGTTATCAGCAAGTTTTGCTAATTTTTCTCCTTCTCGGACCATTCCTTTAAAATCAGTAGAAATAACCTCAGCACTTACAGGTCTTCCTTCTACGATTTTACAAATAGCTTTATAATGTTCATGGACGTTTTTTACACCAGTAATGCCTTCTTTAGCCATTAGAGAAGGGTTGGTTGTTACGCCATCTAAAATACCAAAATCTTCAGCTTCTTGAATTTGAGCTAAATTGGCTGTGTCGATAAAAAATTTCATGTAGTGTGTTTTAAAAATGAGTAGCAAAGGTAAAATGAAATCTTAATCACACACGTATTTTATCCAAAACTTATATGAATTTTAGTTTTTTCCTAATTTCGCGTTTCAACTTTGCGTTGAAGTTGGTCTCAACTTCTTTTTTTTAATAAAATATACAGTATGAAACAACACGTA